>NZ_JAXCHV010000021.1:0-57890 GCF_035984795.1 Cryobacterium sp. MP_3.1
TCAGCACCTGCGCATCCGACAGGGCGTCGTAATCGGCGCTGCAGCAGCCCAACCCCAACACGGCCTCGACCGCCACCGTCAGCGCATCCGCCGACTCGTCACCACCGACCACCACACCCGGCACAACAACGCCCACCGGGCCGGGCGGACCGCCGGGACCCGGGGCGAATACATCTTCGATGGTGGACATGCAAAGAGAGTATCCCGATATCGAACCCGTGTGTGATAAAACCTCGGCTTGTGGATAACTTTTTCCGGGGTGAAGCGGCACGGGATAGGTGCGGGCTAGAAGGTCACCGGATTCGCGGCGAAGGCGCCGGTGCGCACGAGCTGGATGGCGGGGTCTGCGCAGCCGTCGATGGGATTGGGGGTGGCGACCATGCTGGTCTGGTCGGTGTTCGGCGGCGTCACGGCGAGCTCGGTGACCGGGATGAGCGGGCAGCCGTATGCTCCGGCCCGGGTGAGGTGCAGCAGGCTGAACGCCGAATCGCCCGGCTGCAGCAGCACGGCGGATGGCGCCGCACGCGGTTCCAGGCCCGAAGCGGCACCAATCGGCTGACCGGTGTCTGCGGACACCAACTGCACCCGGGGATATCCGTTGGCGGTGCAGGCGACGGCGCCGGAGTTGGTCACAGAGAGGTCCCAGAAGAAGCTACCCGCGCCGCTGTCGCCCGGGCGTTCCCGCAGGGCGAAAGAGAGCCTGTCGGTGCTGCACGCGGATGCGGTACCCGGTTCACCCGGCGACCCCGGCGAACCGGTACCGCCGGTCGGTTCGGGCAAGGGGACGCTCGACGGCGTGGGCGTGGGTACCGGGGCCGCGGAAGGGAGGGCGGTGGGGGTGTCTGTCGGGTCGAGGGTAGGGATCAGCGGTACTCCGCAGGCGGTCAGCGTCACTGTGGCGCCGACCAGTACGAGAAACACTGTGCCGAGTCGTCGGGCCGTGAAGCCGCGCGAGCGACCCGTCCCTACGCGGATCATGCGCCCAGTATTGCACCGACTGGGCTTCCAGGCGCCACGGGCGCGACCGGCGCGCGCTCTGGGTACACTCCCGGCAATGGGCTCTTCCGGCATTCCCCGCGGGGGTGGGATGCAGGGGGCACGGGATGGGCAGCGGGTCGTCATGACAGGTCAGAACGCACCACAGCGGGGAGGGCTTCCGGGGAGCCGAACCGGCACCGTAATCCGGCCGAACGGGCTGGGTCGGCGGCACCGGCGACCGGGGGTGGCCGCGGTGGCCCTCCTCACGGTGAGCCTGGTGCTTCCCCTGCCGGGTTGCGTGGATGCCGCAGCGCTGTTTCGCATCGGCCCGGACACGGCGTCGGGCGCACTGGCCACCGAGACCGTCGCTTCGCTCGACGCCGCACTGGCCGAGGGAATGGACCTGGCGGGAGCGTCCGGCGCGATCGCCGGAGTTTGGGCGCCGTGGGCGGGGCAGTGGCTGGCGAGCCCCGGTGCCGTGGGCTCCGGCATCGACCCCACCACCGGCCGTCCGGCCGGCGGCGGGGCCCTCACCACCGACATGCGATTTCGCATCGGCACCCTGACGGGCGCGATGACCTGCACGGTGCTGCTCCGACTCGTGGATGAGAAGCGCGTGGGCCTGGACGACCCCGTGTCGTCATACCTGACCCGCCTGCCCGGGGTGGAGGGCATCACCCTGCGCCAGCTGTGTCAGCACACCGCCGGCCTCGGCCACCCGAACCTCGAGCCGCAGTTCGTCAACAATCCCACCCGACAGTGGCCGCCCCTCGAACTCGTCTCCGGCGGGCTCGGGTCCACCAGGACCGGACAGCCCGGGCGGGTGTGGAACCCTTCCGACGCCGGTGTGCAACTTCTCGGGATGGCGCTGGAAGAGGCGACGGGCGACAGCTGGCCGGAACTCTACCGGCGGTACGTGTTCGAGCCGTTGGGGCTGCGCGACACGACGTATCCCGACCCGCAGGACTTCGACCTGCCGGGCGAGCACCCGCAGGGATGGGCCGCCGCTCTGGACACGGAAGGCACCCCGGACTGCGCGCGTCCGGTCGATGTGACGAAGCTGTCCAACTCCATGAGCGGGGTGGCCGGCGGGGCCGTGTCCACCCTGGCTGATCTCAAAACCTGGTCGCAGGCGCTGGCCACCGGGGGATTGCTCTCCCCGGACGCGGCGGAACAGCAGTGGCGGAGCGTGCGGGAGGAGGGCGCCCCCCAGTGGCGGCGATACGGGCTGGGGGCGGAGCAGCTGGGGCCGATGCGCGGCGGCGGCGGCGAGATCCCCGGTTTCCTGTCGGCGACGCTCTCCGACCCGGAGAGCGGCCTGACCGTGGTGGTGATGGTGAACGATTCCAGCGCGGGTGCGGAGTTCGCCCTGGCCCTGGCGCAGCGCCTGGCGGCCATCGCCGCAGAGATGCCCGTATCGGAGGGCCAGCCGGATGCGGGGCTTGAGCTGCCCTGGACGGCGGAGGCGGCGACGGCCCAGATGCGCGTGAATGCGGTCTGTCCGACCGGCGCAACCGAGAATCCGGCGGCGCCGGTCGGGTGACCGGTAGGAGCCTACTTCTTGAACGCGTCCTTGACGTTCTCGCCGGCCTGCTTGAGGTTGGCACCGGCCTGGTCGGACTTGCCTTCCGCGACCTTGGAGTCGTCGTTGGTGACCTTTCCGAGGGCTTCCTTGGCCTTGCCCTTGAGGTCCTGGGCGGTGTTCTCGGCCTTGTCTGATGCACTCATCGTGTTCTCTCTTTCTCTTGGGGGTGGTTCCGGATGGTCGGATTGGTTGTGGGGTCGGTCACAGATCCATGCGGCGGATCATGACCGTGGGCAGGAGCGTCGGGCGCATCGAGTCGTAGGTAATGGCCTCAACCTCGCCACGCGCCTCGCGCTCGGGCAGCAGCGCCGCCAGCACGAGCACAGCGCCAACGCCCGCCACCAGGATCACCATGACCGGTGTACTCAGGTTGACCTGGCCCAGGTAGCGCAGGACATCGCCGGGGGCAGCGATCAGCGGGGACCGGTCGAGCAGCGCGAGGACGAGTTCGGCGCCGAAGTACAGGCATCCGGCGATGATGACCGAAGCCAGCGCGATGGCCACGACCGACCATGACGAGGGGGTCTCCCGGCGCGGCTGCTGAGTGAAGGTGGACCGGGTGGACCGGCCCGCCGGGTGGCGCAGCTGCAGTGCCGCAACGGCCTGGCGCGCTGCGAGCGAGCCGGGGGCCGAGGAGGGGATCGTGCGGGTCATGGCGTGGTGTTCCTTTGTGGTGTCGTGCGGAGGGAGGGAGGTCAGTCCACCGGTTTGGGCGGTCGACTGCCGGCGCCGGTGAGGCGCACGGTCACCCCGGCGATGTCCGCCCCGGTGAGGGTGGCCACGGTGCCGCGGATGTCGTGCTGCGCGCGTTCGGTCCTGTCGAGGGCATCGTCGACCGACGCATCCGTCTCGCCCCGGTCGAGAGGGAGGAGGCGGGAGGGGGTGCGCACGGTGACGTCCAGGCGGCCGGCCGCATCGGCCACGTCCACCTTGACCTGGCTGGGCTGCACGGCGAGGGCGTCGGCGGCCACGGCCGAGACCAGCCTGGTCATCGCGCGGGCGGTGATGCGGTTTGCTCCGTGCGGGGTGACGGTCACGCTCGAACCGCTCACGGCTGCGAAACCTCGTCGGTCTCGTCGGTCTCGTCGGCTTCGTCAGGCAGGTGCACGTCGTTGATGGTGACGTTGACCTCGGTGACCTGCAGGCCCACGAGGGTCTCGATGGCGTTGATGATCGCGGTCCGGGCATCGTCGGCGACCTGCTGCAGAGGCAGCGGGTACTCGGCCACGATGCTCAGGTCGACGGCGACGTGCGGCCCGTTGACCTTGACGCTCACGCCCTGGCTGCGGTCGGCGCTGCCGATCGCCTCACGGATGGCACCGAGGGCGCGAGCGGCGCCGCCGCCGAGGGCGTGCACACCGGTGACCTCGCGGACGGCGAGGCCGACGATCTTGGCGACAACGGCATCGTTGATGACGGTGCTGCCGCGCGATGCGCCGGCGGGCAGATCGGTAGGGTTCGAACCGATGTCGGGGGTGAGGCTGGTCATGAGGCGGGCTCCTGTGCTCGTCGACCGCGCTGGCGCGGAACTGCTGTGACAATAAAGCTGGATGATGAGATAGTCACTATGCTGCACGAAGAGTGCGGTGGGCGATTTTTCTCTTGCCGATTCTCATTGATACTGTTCAGACGCATCTCACGGACGGTTCGTCACGAAATCCGCCGGCGAGATCGGTCGTGAGTAGAGAGAGGTCTCCGGTGGCAGGTACGGGGTCGATGGAGCGTGTGCCCCTCGGCGACGCCGCAGACTCGATCCTCGCTGCCCGTGCCGCGGATGGCGACCTGCGCGCCTTCGAGGTTCTCGTCCGCCGCCACGGGCCGCTGATGCGCGCCTATGCCACCCGCATTCTGGGCTCCAACAGCGATTCCGACGATGTGGTGCAGGAGACCTTCATCACCGCCTGGGAGCGTCTGCCCGAGTTGCAGGACCCCGCCGCCACGAAGGCCTGGCTCATGAGAATCACCAGTCGCAAGGCGATCGACCGCATCCGTGCGCGTAAGCAGGACCAGCCCCTGGGTGAGTGGGATGCGCCGGCACCGGAGTCGGAATCTCCCCACCAGAGGGCCGAAGCGGCCTCGCAGCGCGAGCGGCTCACGCGTGCACTCGATACTCTGAGCGAAGCGCAGCGGCAATGTTGGACGCTGCGGGAGATTGGCGGGCACAGTTACGCCGAGATCGCCGAGGAACTTGATTTGCCTCCGTCGACGGTTCGCGGTCTTCTGGCCAGGGCCAGGCAGAAGCTGATGCAGGAGATGGAGGAATGGCGATGACATCACGTCACGACGATGACGCCGACAACGACCTCCTCGAGCAGCTCAGCGAGATCATGGACCGCGGCGAGTCCCCGACGGACGATTTCCTGAACAAGGCGCCGGAGAACCGGATCGCCTTCGACGCGCTCACCCGGTTCCGGTCGATGGCCCAGAACATCCTCGACGACGACGTCGCGTCCGAGCCCGAACGCGACGACAGCTGGGTCACCGGGATCCTTAGCAACATCCACCGGGAGGCCAGGGCGGGACGCTCGATCCCGGTCTCGCACTCCTCACCCAAGGCCGACCTGAGCCTGACCGAAGGCGCCGTCAGGGGCCTGATCCGTTCGGCCGGCGACGCCGTCGCCGGCACCTTCATCGGCCGCTGCCGCCTGGAGGGTGACGTGGCGACCCCCGGCAGCCCGGTCACGGTGAACGTCGAGGCGAGCATGTTCTGGGGCGAGCGGATGCCGCAGACCGCCCAGCATCTGCGGGAGGCCATCACGACGTCCCTGCTGCACCACACCGAGCTGAACATCGTCGCGGTGAACGTCACCATCACCGACGTGCACCTGCGCCGGAACCCGAAGGACGAGGACAGCTCGGCCCCGAACGGCTAGGGGAGCCGGCGGGTTTCGATCAGCGTGCGGTACCAGAGGGCGCTGTCCTTGAGGGTGCGCTCCTGGGTCTCGTAGTCCACCCGAACGATCCCGAATCGCTTCGAGAACCCGTAGGCCCACTCGAAGTTGTCCATCAGTGACCAGACAAAGTAGCCGCGCAGGTCGACGCCGTTCTGGATGGCACGATGCGCCGCCGTGAAGTGCCGACGCAGGTAGTCCACCCGGTTGTCGTCGTGCACCGCGGCCACGCCCTGGTCGTCGATCGTGACGACATCCTCGAATGCCGCCCCGTTCTCGGTGACCATCAGCGGCAGGCCGGGGAACTCGTCCCGCATCGCCTCGAGGAGTTGCAGAAGCCCGCTCGGTTCGATGTTCCAGTCCATTTCGGTGAACGGGCCGGGCTGGTCGAGCCGGGGAATGTCGTCGGTGCCGGGGAAGGCCGAGGCACGCGAGGCGGCTCCCGCCGCCGAGTCTGCCGCGTGGGCCGCTCCCGCGGCCGGCCCCACCAGGGTGGTGTTGTAGTAGTTGATGCCCAGCACGTCGATCGGCTGGTGGATGAGCTCCTCGTCGCCGGGCCGCACGAACGCCCAGTCGGTGATGGCTGCGGTGTCCTCGATCAGGTCGGCGGGATAGGCGCCGTGCAGCATCGGACCCGTGAAGATCCGGTTGCCAACGGCCTCGATGCGTCGCACCGAGTCGGCGTCCCCGCGGATCACGTGCAGATTGTGGGTGACCGAGATCTGCGCGGTCGCGGGAACGACCTCCCGCAGCGCGCTCACACCGAGCCCGTGGGCCAGGTTGAGGTGGTGCGCGGCGGTCAGGGCGGCGGCGTTGTCCTGCCGGCCCGGTGCGTGCTCGCCGGAGCCGTGGCCGAGGAAGGCGGAGCACCACGGTTCGTTGAGGGTGGTCCAGACCGGAACCCGGTCGCCGAGCGCCGCGCCGACGAGCCGCGCGTAGTCCGCGAACGCGTATGCGGTGTCGCGGTTGGTCCAGCCGCCCTCGTCTTCCAGAGCCTGCGGCAGGTCCCAGTGGTACAGGGTGACCACCGGGGTCACGCCGCGGGTGATCAGTCCGTCGACGAGGCGTTCGTAGAAGTGAAGGCCGGCCGCGTTCACGGGTCCGCGCCCGGTCGGCTGGATGCGAGGCCAGGCGATCGAGAACCTGTACGCGTCCAGACCCAGGCTCTGGATCAGGTCCAGGTCGGCCTCGAGCCGGTGGTAGTGATCGTCGGCCACATCGCCGGTGTCGCCGTTCTGCACCGCGCCAGGGGTGTGCGAGAAGGTGTCCCAGATCGAGGGGCCGCGGCCGTCTTCGTCGACGGCACCCTCGATCTGATACGAGGCCGTCGCGGAACCGAAGACGAAGGAATCGGGGAACTGCAGGCCGCTGTCGCGGAAGTCGGGAGAGCCGTCGATCATGGTGCGAGTGTTACCGATTCTGTTGGCGGAACGTGTGGCGTGGGTCGTGCCGGGTTGTGGCTGGGGGCGCCGGGAACGGCGCGGCAGGTCAGTCCGCCGGACCGCCGGACGCGGTGTCGTCCTCGGTCGGGGAGCTGTCGTCGCTCTGCGATCCGTCCGCGAGCTTCTCGGTGCGTTCGGTCTCTTCGCTGCTGACCTCGGTGGAGCCGTCGGGGATCTTCGGGTTCTTCGTGTTGTCGGTAGTCATCCCACCACTATAGGCAGCGACGATGACACCGGGGCGGGCCGGTGACCCGGCGTCGCCGTATCCGCTCGACCTCGCGCCCGCCTCTAGGGTGGGAGCATGGCGGGGATCGTGCAGCGGCTGGAACACCGCCAGGTGGCGCTGTACCTGGCCGCGATAGCGCTCGGCGCCCTGGTCGGCCGGCTGGCCCCCGGCACGGCCCCCGTGCTCTCGGTCGCCATCACCCCGCTGCTCGGGCTGCTGCTGTTCGCCACCTTCCTGGGTGTGCCGCTCGTGAGCGTCGGGCGATCGTTCCTGGACCTCCGCTTTGTCGGTGCCGTCCTTACGGTCAACTTCGTGATCGTACCCGTGGTGGTCTTCGGCCTCAGCCGGTTCGTCGCCGCCGACTGGGCCCTGCTCCTGGGGGTGTTGCTGGTGCTGCTCACCCCCTGCGTGGACTATGTGATCGTGTTCACCGGGCTGGCCGGTGGGGCCCGCGACAAGCTGTTGGCCGCCACGCCGTTGCTGATGCTGCTGCAGATCGTGCTGCTGCCGGTCTACCTGGCGCTGTTCGCCGGGCCGGCCGCAGTGGCGCTGATCGAGGTGGGCCCGTTCGTCGAGGCGTTCCTGGCCCTGATCGTGCTGCCCCTCGCCGCCGCGGCGGCGGTTCAGTTCGGTGCCAGCAGGCGACGGGTGGCCGGGGCGGCCCGCGCCATCGTGACCATCCTGCAGGCGCTCATGGTGCCGCTGATGATGGCCACCCTCGCGGTGGTCGTCGGGTCGCAGCTGGCAGCAGTGGGCGCCCAGGCCGCGGCGTTGGTCGCCCTCGTCCCGCTCTACGTCGCTTTCCTGGTCATCCTGGTCGGGGTCGGTCTGGTTGCCGCCCGGCTCGGCGGCCTCGACGTGCCGGCCTCCCGCGCCCTGGTCTTCAGCGGCGCCACCCGAAACTCGCTGGTGGTGCTGCCGTTGGCCCTCGCCCTGCCGGCCTCCCTGGCCCTGGCGCCGCTGGCCGTGGTGACGCAGACGCTGGTCGAGCTGGTCGGCATGGTGATCCTGGTGCGGTTGGTGCCGCGACTGGTTCCGGGTTCCCCGTCGGGTGCTGACCGCTCGTAGTGTGTGTCGTTCTGTGACGGCACCGGCGTGACAGCCGAAAATCGCGAACCTACACTCGAGGCAACGAACGCCTATCGTGACGGAGGCTCAATGATCACGCAACCGCTGCACATCCTGCAGTGCAACAGCACGGGTGGCGATGGCTGCATCAACCACGGGGCCGGCCACGCGACCCAACCCATTCACGTGCGGGTCGCCGAGGCCACCCCGAGCAAGTGGGCCGACGGCATCGTGCTGCGTGCGACATCCGACGGGTGGATCGGGATCGCCCTGTTCGGACCCGACGACACCGCCGACAGCGACACCGCCACGGTGTGGGTCTGGAACCACGCCGACCTGACGGCGCACCTCAGCGCCGGAGCGCCGGTGGCGTTGCACTCCGTCTACAACGTGCTCGCGAGCGGCCGCAGCCGGATCAGCGTCGTGCGGCTCTAACCGGTCCGGCCGGCGGCCGGAGTCAGTTCGCGGGCATCATCCCGGACATGGCGTCCATCATCTTTTGGCAGGCCATCGCGCACTGACGGCACGCCTCGGCGCACATCCGGGCGTCCTCGCTCATGCCGGCGTGCTTCATACACTCCTCGGCGCAGGCGGTCGCCATGGTCATGGTGGCCGTGTGCATGGCCATCAGGCCCTCCATGTGCATCCCGTTCGGGCGCAGCATCGCCCGCATCATGGTGCCGGCCAGGTCGGCCGTGGTGGCGCACAGGCTGTGCCCCATCCCCGAGCCCCCGCCCATCATCGAGTCCGCGCACATCGTGCAGGCCTGCTCGCAGGCCGAGCAGGCCTCGATGCACTCCTGCATCAGCATCATGTCCATCCCCTGCACGGGCATGTCCTTCATGTGCATTTCCATCATCTGCATGGTCGTGTTCATCATCGTCACACCATTCCTTCGCGGGAGACCGGGCCCAGGCCCATCCCGATGCCGTCAGCGGCGCCCGCCACGGCCGATGCTACGCCGCGGGCGCCTGGAAGTCAGGAGAAAAGCACTGCCCGAGCATCCGTAAAATGAGCGCATGGTGGGAATGCAGGACCGAGTCATCCTCGACGTCACCGTTCAGGAATGGGAGGCCTACCTGGCCGGTGAGCCCGATGACGGCGGCGTGCGCCTGAAGCTGCGTAAGAAGAACTCGAAGGCTTCGGGAATGACCTGGTCGGAGGCCCTGGACGTGGCGCTCTGCTACGGCTGGATCGACGGCCAGACCAACCGGCTCGACGACGACTACACTCTCACCGGCTTCTCACCGCGCCGCAAGAACAGCCCGTGGTCGCAGGTCAACCGGGAGCACGTGGCGCGGCTCATCGACGAGGGGCGGATGCGGCCGGCCGGGATCGCGGAGGTCGAGCGGGCCCAGGCGGATGGCCGGTGGGACGCCGCCTACCGGCAACGGGATGCCGTGGCCCCGCCGGACCTGCAGGCGGCCCTGGACGCCGAGCCGGCGGCGGCCGCGTATCTGGCCTCGCTGACGAAGGTGGACCGGTTCCGGATCTACTTCCGGCTGGCCAACATCAAGACCCCCGCCGTGCGGGCCGCGCGCATCCGGGACGTGGTGGAGAAGGCCGCCCGCGGCGAGCAGCACTACCGCTGACGGTCGTCTCAGCGGGTGCTCAGGGGTGTTCGCCGGGCACGAGCAGGCCCGACTCGTACGCGACGATCACCAGCTGGGCACGGTCGTGCGCGCCGAGCTTGGTCATCATGCGGTTCACGTGGGTCTTGGCGGTGTGCGGGGAGATCACCAGCTCGTCGGCGATCTCTCCATTGGCGTGCCCGCGCCCCACGAGCAGCAGGATCTCCCGCTCCCGCTCGGTGAGCAACGCCAGTGCGGCCGGCGCCACGAGGGCGGCCGGTTCGACGGGAGCGGTGTAGCGGTCGATGAGGGCCTTGGTCGCCCGTGGCGAGAGCAGGGCATCACCGCCGTGCACGGTGCGGATGGCGTTCATCAGGTCGCGCGCCTCTGTGCCCTTGCCGACGAACCCGCTGGCACCGGCCCGCAGGGCCTGCAGCACGTATTCGTCTTCCTCGAAGGTGGTGAGCACGATGATCCGGGTGCCCGCCGACGACGGGTCAGCGCAGATCGCCGCGGTCGCCTGGATGCCGTCCATGACGGGCATCCGGATGTCCATCAGAACGATGTCGGGGCGCAGCGCCCGCACCAGATCCACGGCCTCACGACCGTTGCCGGCCTGCCCGGCCACGCTGAAGCCGGGCTCGTGCGACACGAGCTCGGCCACCGCCGTGCGGATCAGGGACTGGTCGTCGGCGAGGACCACGGAAATCATGAGGCACCATTCGGTTGGGAGTCTGAAACTGTCGCGTCCGGGGCCGAATCGGCGGGGAAGTCGGTGTCGGCTGGCAGCCAGGCGGTGAACCTGAAGACCGGACCGGGCCCCCTCGCCGCGGTGAGGCGGCCGCCCACCGACCCCACCCGTTCGCGGGCGCCGAGCAGGCCGTGCCCGGCCGCTGCCGCGGTGTCCACCGCCGCCGACCCGGGTCGTGGCGTCGCAGCCACGGTGTTGGTCACCGTGATCTCCACGCCCGCCGGCTGGTAATCCAGGTGCAGCAGCGCGGAGTGGTCCGCACCGTGCTTGTGCGCGTTGGTCAGCGCCTCCTGCACCGCCCGGTACGCCACCATGTCGACGGCGCCGGGGAGCGGTTTCGGCGTGCCGGCCACCCGGTGGTCCACGCGTAACCCACTGCGCTCGAAGTCGATCAGCAGCGATTCCAGGTCGGCGAGCCTGGCGACGGGCGCCGTCGACGGGCCGGTGCCGCCGGCATCCGTGGCCCGCAGCACGGTGAGCAGGCTGCCGATCTCACCCAGCACGGTGCGGGCGGCCTCGCGGATGGTGGCCAGCGATGTCTCGGCGTCGTCCGGCCGGTCGGGCAGCGCCTGGGAGGCCACGCTGGCGTGCAGGTTGATCACCGCGATCTGATGCGCGAGCAGGTCGTGCAGGTCGCGGGCGATGCGCAGGCGCTCCTCGGCCACCCGGCGCAACGCCTCGGCTTCCTTGGTCTCCTCGGCGCGGCGGGCCCGCTCGGTGATGCCGCGAATATACGCGGCGTGCGACCGGTTGGCGTCTCCGGCCGCGGTGGCGAAGCCCACGAACGCCGCCAGTTGCAGCAGCGCGCGGGCATCGTTCCAGGGTGAGGCCAGGAAGGCGAGGGTTGCCGCCGCCAGCACCACGACGGTGCCGGCCGAGAAGAGCAGCGAGGTGCGCCGAGGGAGTCGCCGGGCCACGGCGAAGACCCCGATCAGCGTGGCAATCAAACAGGTCACGAGCGGCCCGTCGACGATCAGGCCGAGCACGCAGGCGACCACGGCCACCGATGCGCCGGCCAGCGGCGCCCGCCAACGCAGCAGCACCGACCCTGCGGAGGCCACCACCAGGAGGGCCGCGGCCGGGCTGGAGGTGAAATTGCCGCCGAAACCGGTGGGAGCAACGCTCGGAAGGGCCACCAGGAGCACCAGGATGACGTCGCGCAGCCAGAAGGGCAGCCAGGACAGCGGCGAGAAGCTGCGTTCGGCCGGATCGGGCGCGTAGCGCCGCCGACCGTTCGGCGTTCCCGGGTCGCGCCGGGTGCGGGCTGGCGGTTCGTGGGTTTCCGGGGCGTTGTCGTGCTGGCTGGGCATGCTGTCCTCCCGCCCGGGATTCGGGCTTGACCCCATTGTGTCAACCGATCCGGCCCGCGTCTGCCCGCGCCCGTGGGTGCCGGGTGTACTGCGTTCGTGGTACCGGGCGGTCGGCCGGCCGCGAAACGGTCCCGAGCGCGGTACGGCCAGGTTGCCACGGTCGGAGGATGCCCCTGGCGGCGCAGCCCGCGAGACTGGAGTCGTGCCGTTGGACCGGTTCACCGTGAGCCGGCCCGGCCGGCACGCCACCCCGCACAGCCCGCATCCGCGTTTCAACCAGGAGAGCCCACCCATGACCGTGCCCATTCTCGCCGCCCGCGACATACACAAGTCGTATGGCCGCGGCGCCACCCGGTTCGACGCCCTCAAGGGTGTCTCGCTCGACATCCACCAGGGCGAGTCCATCGCCATCGTCGGCAAGAGCGGTTCGGGCAAGTCCACCCTGATGCACCTGCTGGCCCTGCTCGACAACCCCAGCTCCGGTGCCGTCGAGCTCAGCGGCCGCGATGCCAGCGCGCTGAGCGGCAAGGTCGTCAACCAGACCCGCAACGAGACCTTCGGTTTCGTGTTCCAGCAGTTCTTCCTCACGCCCAACACCAGCGTGCTCGACAACGTGACTCTGCCGCTGCAGATCGCCGGCATCGGCGGCGCCGAACGCAAACGCCGCGGGATGGCGGCCCTGGAGCAGCTGGAACTGGCCGACAAGGCCAAGAACAAGGCCACCGACCTCTCCGGCGGCCAGAAGCAGCGGGTGGTGATCGCCCGGGCACTGGTGAACAATCCCAGCGTGATCTTCGCCGACGAACCCACCGGCAACCTCGACTCCGCCACCGGCAAGGTCGTGGAGGACATCCTGTTCTCGCTGCAGAAGGACAACGGCATCACCCTGATCATCGTGACCCACGACGAGGACCTCGCGGCGCGCTGCGACCGTCGGGTGTACATCCGCGACGGCCTCATCGTCGACAGCCTGCACACGGTGCCCGCCACCCCGGCCTCGGCCACGATCACCGGGGAGGTGCGCGCATGAACGCCTTCGACCTGATCCGCTCTGCCGTCAGGAACAGCCTGCGCAGCAAGACCCGCACCACCCTCACGGTGCTCTCGATCTTCATCGGCGCGTTCACCCTCACCCTCACCAGCGGGGTCGGCACGGGAATCAACCAGTACATCGACACGACTGTCGCCTCGATCGGCGCCGACGACGTCATCACGGTCACCAAGGCGGCCGAAGACAGCACGGATGGTCCGGTCGAGTACGATCCCACCGCGGTCGCCATCGATTCCCCGAACTCGCCCCCCGGCGCTCCGGGATCCAGCCTGATCGCACTCACCTCCGACGACCTCGACACGATCGGCGCCGTCGACGGCGTCCTCTCCGTCCAGCCGCAGCTCAGCGTGAGGCCCGACTTCGTCCAGGTGGCCGACGGTACGGCCTACGAGGCCAACGTGGGGAGCTTCATTCCCGGCATGGCGCTGGACCTCGCCGCGGGCGCAGAACCCGACGCGGAGAGCAGCGACTACCAGGTGGCCATCCCGGTCTCGTTCGTCGCGCCCCTGGGCTTCGCGGATGACGCCGACGCCCTGGGAGCCACGCTCACCCTGGCCATCACCGACGTCACCGGTACCCAGTCCGAGCTGACCGCCACCATCGTCGGCGTCTCAGAGGAAGGCCTGACGGGCTCGACGGCGTTCACGGCCAACGAGGTGCTCACCGAGGCGCTCTACGACGCCCAGAGCGTGGGCCTGTCCGAGACCAGTAAGGACAGCTACGCGCAGGCCGTCGTCCGGTTCGATCCGACCGGTAGCGAGGCCGACCTGACCGCGCTCAAGGCCGACCTGACCGACCTGGGCTACACCGGCACCACGGTGGAAGACCAGATCGGCTCCTTCAAGGCCGTGATCGACGGCATCGTGCTGGTGCTCAACGCCTTCGCCGTGATCGCCCTGCTGGCCGCCGGATTCGGCATCGTCAACACGCTGCTGATGAGCGTGCAGGAACGCACCCGGGAGATCGGCCTGATGAAGGCCATGGGCCTGGGCGGCGGCAAGATCTTCGGCCTGTTCAGCCTGGAGGCCGTGTTCATCGGCCTGATGGGCAGCGCGCTCGGCGTCGCCGTGGGCATGCTGGCCGGCACCGGCGCCAACGCGCTGCTGGCCGATACCCTGCTGGCCGACCTCCCCGGGCTCACCCTGGTGGCGTTCGACCCGTCGGCGCTCGCCACGATCGTCCTGGTGGTCATGGGCCTGGCGTTCCTGGCCGGCACCATCCCGGCGCTCCGTGCCGCTCGTCAGGACCCCATCGAGTCGCTCCGCTACGAGTAGCCGGGTAGTAGTCGGCAGCACTCGGGGCCCGCATCCGCTCACGCGGGTGCGGGCCCTTGCGCGCGCGCCGGTCACGCGGTGAGATGGCCGGTATGAAGGTGACGAGCGTAACCGTAGGCCTGCCCGTTCGCGATCTGCCGGCCGCCGAGCGTTGGTACCGGCGGGTGTTCGAGGTGTCCACTCCCTCGGTGGAACCGGCCCCGGGGGTGATCGAGTTTGTGGTCGGTCCCATCGACCTGCAGCTCAGCGAGGAGCCGCCGAAGCGCTCGGGCGCCCAGGTCACCCTCCGGTTGGGGGTGCCGGACGCCTCCGCCGAGTACGAACGCCTCACCGGGCTCGGCGTGGACCTCGGCACTCTCGAGCATGTGCCGGGGGCCGTGGACTACTTCGACTTCACCGATCCGGACGGCAACGCGCTCAGCATGTACTCCCTGAACGCCTGACCCGGCGTCGCCGGCCCGTCGGTGTCAGCCGGCCGGGGTGCGGTCGGGTTCACCCTGCTGGTAGGCATCCGGGATGCCGTCACCGTCGGCATCCACCGCGTCGGCCTCTTCGATGCGGCGGTAGAGGCGATTGCGGGCGCGCAGGATCACCGAGGCGAGCAGGGCGGCGGTGATCGACGCCACGAGGATGCCCACCTTGGCGTGGTCGTTGGTGAGAGAACCGGCACCGAAGCTCAGGTCGGCGATGAGCAGCGACACCGTGAAGCCGATGCCTGCCAGAACCGCCACGCCGATCAGGTCGATCCAGCGGAGCGCCGGATCGAGCTTCACCGGGGTGAGCCTGGTCATCAGCCAGGTGGTGCCCACGATGCCCACGGGCTTGCCGAGCACGAGGCCCACGATGATGCCGATCGCGACCGGGTCGGTGAGTGCGCCCACCAGGCCGTCCCAGCCGCCCACGGTGACGCCGGCGGAGAAGAACGCGAAGACCGGCACGGCAAAACCGGCCGAGAGCGGGCGGAACCGGTGTTCGAAGGTCTCCGACAGGCCGGGCCCCTCCTCGGCGGCCACGCCCGGGCCGGTGCGGCGGTGGATGACCGGCACGGCGAAGCCGAGCAGCACACCCGCCACGGTGGCGTGGATGCCACCGGCGTGCACGAGCGCCCAGGTGGCGAAGCCCAACGGCAGCAGGATCAACCAGGCCGCCCAGGCCCGCTCGGCGAAGAACCGTCGGTACTTCTGTGCCAGGAAGGTGTACAGGGCCAGCGGGATCAGGGCGAGCAGCAGCGGGCCGAACTGCACGTCGTCGGAGTAGAACACGGCGATGATCGAGATGGCCAGCAGGTCGTCGACCACGGCCAGGGTGAGCAGGAAGATGCGCAGGGCGCTGGGCAGGTGCGAGCCCACGATGGCCAGGACCGCCACCGCGAAGGCGATGTCGGTGGCCGTGGGGATGGCCCAGCCCTGAAGGGTCTCCGGGCTGACCAGGTTGACGCCGGCATAGAACAGCGCGGGCACGGCCACACCGCCCATCGCCGCGGCGACGGGCACGATCGCCCGGGACGGTGAGCGCAGGTCACCGGCCACGAACTCCTTCTTGAGCTCCAGGCCCACCAGGAAGAAGAAGATCGCCAGCAGCCCGTCGGCCGCCCAGGCGCCCAGGCTCAGCTCTAGGTGCCACGGCTCGTAGCCGATGCGGAAATCGCGCAGGGCGAAGTAACTGTCTGCGGCGGGCGAGTTGGCCCAGATCAACGCGACGGCGGCCGCGAAGACCAGCAGGAAGCCGCCGACGGTCTCCTTGCGCAGGATCGCGCCGATGCGGAGCTTCTCGGGGTAGCTGCCGCGCGAGGGAACCGTCTGCGGGGCGGAAGGAAGGGGGGTGTCGTGTGTCAAGGCACTCCAGAGGGTTTGGGGTCGGTCATACGAGTGCTGACCAGACTTCCCAGCTCACCTCACGGTAGTTTACCGAAGTCTCCTGATCACCTCATGTAAACGCGACGCCTCTCGAGTTCGTCCGCGTCGGCAGGGTGAGGATCTCGGCGCCGTCCTCGGTGATGGCGATCGTATGCTCGCTGTGTGCCGTGCGGCAGCCCGTCGCGCTGCGCAGGGTCCAGCCGTCGGCGTCGGTGATGAGCGCAGCCGTGTCCACCATGACCCACGGTTCCAGGGCCAGCAGCAGGCCGGGGCGCAGTCGGTAGCCGCGGCCGGGCCGTCCGTCGTTCGACACGTGCGGGTCCTGGTGCATGGTCGATCCGATGCCGTGACCGCCGAATTCCAGGTTGATGGGGTAGCCCGCCGCGCTGAGGACGGAGCCGATGGCGGCGGAGATATCCCCGATCTGAGCTCCTGGCGCGGCGGCGGCGATCCCCGCGGCCAGGGCTCGTTCGGTCGCGTCGATCATCGTGACGCTCTCCGCGGGCTTCGAGTCACCCACGAGAAAGCTGATGGCCGAGTCCGCGGCGATCCCGTTGGTGGACACGGCGAGGTCGAGAGTGAGCAGGTCCCCGTCGGCCAGGGCGTAGTCGTGGGGCAGCCCGTGCAGGACCGCGTCATTGACGGACGTGCAGATGTAGTGGCCGAACGGCCCGCGGCCGAAGGACGGCGCGTAGTCGACGTAACAGGACGAGGCGCCGGCCTCGACGATCATGGCCTGCGCCCACCGGTCGAGGTCCAGGAGGTTGGTCCCCACCGTGCTGCGGCGTTTGAGGGTGTGCAGGATGTCGGCGACCAGGGCGCCCGACTCTCGCGCTCGGGTCAGTTCGGTGGGGGTCAGGATCTCGATCATGCGGCACCTTTCACGGTAAACCAATAACTATACCGGCCATATTATCCCGGTAGAATCGGTGTCATGGTCAGATTGCCGCTCACACCCGCAGAGCTCGACCGTGGAGCGCGCCTCGGCGCCCTCCTGCGTTCGGCCAGGGGGGAGAGTTCGATGCTGCACACCGCGCTGGCTGCCGGCGTCTCGCCGGAGACCCTTCGGAAGATCGAGTCCGGCCGAATCGCGACTCCGGCGTTCCCGACCATCGCGGCGATCGCCGAGGTCCTCGGGCTCTCGCTGGATGCGGTGTGGGCGGAGATCAGCGAGCCCGGACGTGCCGCTGACAGAGTCGGCACCGGCGCCTCCGAGCGATTGGCGTCCTGAGCTGCTAGCGCTGCTCGTGATCGTCGCCGAGCTCAAGCGCGCGGTGCGCGGCCGGGGTTGCCACGGCCGCACCGATCAGGACGAGGACCACTGCCACGGCCGCGGCCGCGAGCACGAGGGGTCCGGTCGTGTCCTCGTCCGGACGCAGCGCGAGGACGGCGGCGCCGGTGAGGAACATGACCAGTCCGGCCAGGCCCACCGGGATCCGGGCGGCCCGGTGGCCGGCGATCCAGGCCGCCTCGGACATCATCAGGGCGCGCGTGCGGATGCCAGCCACCGAGTTGACCCCGAGTCGCCCGCGAGCGGCGGCCTCGCTGACCGCGGCCACCAGGATGCCGCCGAGCATGAGGACGATTCCCGAAACGATCATGCCTGGAGACTATCGGCCGGCTCGCTCCAGCGGATCCGCCTAGGGAATGAGACGCTCGGCGCGGTACCTGGCGAACAGGTCCACGAACGCCTGCTCGGTGTTGCGGTAACCGGTGAAGCCGGCCGCCCGGCTGCGGCCCATGTCGGCGAACACCTCCATGGTGCGACCGAGGTCGGCGTCGGTGTGCCACCAGGATGCCAGCCGGGTCAGGTCGGACTCGACGAGGCCGTGGCCGGCCACGATGCGGTCCCAGACCGGCTGGGCATCCGTCATCTGCGTCTCGAGCGGCCGTGGGGCGCCGGCGAAGCCCTCCGGCTCGACGCCGAAGTGGGCGGCCAGGCGGGGCCAGAGCCAGCGCCAGCGGAAGGTGTCGCCGTTGACGATGTTGAAGGCGGTGTCCGCGGCGGCCGGGGTGGTGGCGGCCCACACCATCTGGTCGGCGAGTAGGCCCGAGTCGGTCATGTCGGTGACGCCGTTCCACTGGGTCTCGGAGCCGGGGAAGATGAACGGGCGGTCCAGTTCCTTGCAGACGGCGGCGTAGACGGCCAGAGTGGAGCCCATGTTCATGGCGTTGCCGACGGCGTGGCCGATCACGGTGTGGGCGCGGTGCACCGACCAGGTGAAGCCGCGCGCCCGGGCGGCGGCCCAGAGCTCGTCCTCCTGCGCGTAGTAGAAGTTCTCCACCGACAGGCGCGGTTCGTCTTCGTGGAACGGGGTGTCGGGAACCTCGCCCTGGCCGTAGGCCTCGAACGGGCCGAGGTACTGCTTGAGCCCGGTCATCAGGGCCACGTGCTGCACCGGGGCGTCGGCCAGGGCGCTGAGCAGGTCGCGCACCATGGCGGAGTTGACGACGATGTTCTCCGCCTCGGTGTCCTGTCGGAGCCACGCGGTGAAGAACACGTGGGTGGGCGCGTGTGGGGCCAGGGCGGTGCGCAGCGAGTCGACACTGCGGAGGTCTGCGCTCACCGGGATCACGCCGGGCCGCGCGGCCACGGGGGTGCGGGAGAGGGCGATGACGCTCCAGCCCTCGGCGGTGAGCAGGTCCACCAGCGCCGATCCGGCGATGCCGCTGGCACCCGCGACGAGGGCGGTGCGACCGGGCTGGCTCGGTGTGCCGGTGGGGCCGGCGGTGTGGGGGTCTGGAACGGGCAGGGCTTCGCTGGAAATAGGCATCACAGGGGGCAACGTCCCGGCCGGTCGGGGAATTCCGTTCCGTGCCGTGCCGTGCCGTGCGGTGCGGTGCGGTGTGGTGCGGCGGGCGGGTCAGCTCCGGCGGGCACCTTGCCGGGAAGGGGGAGCGCGCCTACCGTGTGCGACGTCGGCCGGGGCGGCACGCGGTGCCTGCCGCGGGTTGAGCCGCCGCTCCGGGAGGAATCATGGGCAGGTCCAGGGTCGCGGCGCTCGCCGCGGTGGTCGTGTTGGCGGCACTGCTGCTGACCGGATGCGCGCCGGGCGCCAACGACGCGGCGGCCACAGTGCCGCCCGAGGAACTGGCGGGTTTCTGGATGGGCCTGTGGCAGGGCTTCATCAGCCCGATCACCTTTATCGTGTCGCTGTTCAACGCCGAGGTGAACATCTACGAGGTGCGCAACGACGGTAATTTCTACAACTTCGGCTTCATGATCGGGGTGGCTATCGCCTTCGGCGGTCCCGCGAGCGCCGGCGGCTACGCCACGCCGGGTCGCAAGGGCTGAGGCGGTCGCGGCGCTCGCCGGCTCGGGGCGTGATGTTCCTCGTTGTGCGGGCCACGCGCCGTTATGCGGGTGGCGCGCCACCCGCATAACGGCGCCTACCCCGCATACTGCAGCCGAGCCGAGCCGAGCCGAGCCGAGCCGCATCCGCCGCCCGGCTCAGGCCACCGAGTAGCGCACGCCCATCTCGTGGCCGGCGCCCGGCGCCAGGGTGATCGCGTTGTCGCGAATGTTGCAGGTCTCCACGCACACCATGCCGGTGTACTCGTTGTCGCCGAAGTCGGCCATCGCGGCGGCCTTGTCGATCCACGGGTTCCACACGACGGTGCTCGCCGAGCCCTGCTTCGTGATGGTGATCTGCCGGCCGGTCGCGGTATCCGTCACCGTCGTGGCGGCCGTGCTGTTCAGGTAGATCCGGTCGGTTTCGGCATCGAAGCGCACCGGATCGCTCTCGGCGGGGCGCGGGCCGGTGAGGCGGTCGGTGAACGGGGCGCCCTCCAGCCCCGATACCTCGGTCTGGCGGATGTCGGCGACGTCGAGGTAGGTGTGCAGGGCCTCCTCGAAGCTCAGCTGCACGGTGTCGAGGTTGGTGACCTGCAGCGAGAGCGCCAGCTGGGCGCCGACGGTGACCGTGTAACGCGCCTCGAACCGGTGTGGCCAGGCCGACGCCCGGGTGGCCTCGGTGTCGGTGAGCACAAAGACCAGCACCACGTCATCGCCGGCCTCGCGCGCCTCGGCGAGCCGCCAGTCGGCCAGGCGGGCGAACCCGTGCGACGGGGCCGTGGCGTCCGTGGGGTGCGCGCCGAACCAGGGGAAGCAGATCGGTACCCCGCCGCGGAGCGGTACCCCCGGCGCGTATTCGCTCTGCTCGCTCATCCAGATCACCGGGCTGCCGCCGGTGGGCACCCAGGCGCTCACATGTGCGCCGCGGAGGTAGATCTCGGCGGAGCCGGCGCGGGCGAACACACGGGCCACGGCGAGGCCGCCCTGACCCATCCCCAGTTCGACGGATGACGGCAGTTCGGGCAGTTGCGAGTCGATGGCAGACATGATGACCTCCGTGGTCGATGGGCGTGATCCCATCCTAGGAACCCGGACCTCTTTGGGCCCCTTGCGGAGGCAGGTAGGATCACCTTTCGAGCGACGGAATGGGCCGTATCGGGTCTCACAACGGGCGCGCCGGAGAATCATCCCGATCGGAAGGATCCCATGCAACTGCTCCTCCTTGCCAACTGCACCAGCCCCGGCCACGGTTACCTCGAGCACGCGCTGCCCGAGATCCTCGCCTTCCTGCACGGGGTGACCGAGATCACCTTCGTGCCCTTCGCCGGAGGTGACCACGATGCGTACACGGCGACCGTGCGGGCCGCGTTCGAGCCCCACGGCATCGGGGTGCGCAGCCTGCACGAGGCCGCCGACCCTGTCGCCGCTGTCGCGTCAGCGCAGGCGCTCTTCGTCGGTGGCGGCAACACCTTCCGCCTGCTCGCCGCCCTGCAGCGACTCGGACTGATACCGGTCATCCGCGCTCGGGTGCAGAACGGTCTGCCCTACTTGGGCTCCAGCGCCGGCGCCACCATCACCGCGCCCAGCATCCGCACCACCAACGACATGCCCATCGTGCAGCCGGAGTCGTTCGCGGCGCTCGGCCTGGTGCCGTTCCAGATCAACCCGCACTACGTGGACGCCGACCTGGTCGGGGCCCACGCAGGTGACTCCCGGGAAACCCGCCTGACCGAGTTCCTCGACGAGAACGACGTGCCGGTGCTGGGCCTGCGTGAGGGCACCCACCTCAGTGTCACGTCGACCCTCGCCTGCGCCCTCGCCGTGGTCGGCGGCGGCCCGGCCGGCCTGCTCTCCACCGAGCCGGGCATCGTCTTCGAACGAGGACGCGCGCCGCACAACGTCGCCGGCGACGTCAGCCCACTGTTGGTGCGGCGCCCCCGGTACGACCGCCCTCTGGCGACGGCGGTGAGCTGAGCCGGCTGATCAGGGTGAGGGCCGCGGCGGTGGCGAGGTCACGGTCGTGGGTGAGCACGAACTCGTATGCGCCCTCGCCGTGGTTGTCGGGATCGACCTCGCGCGCGGCCAGGACGGCGGCGAAATCCGCGGTGAGCACCACGATGTCCCACTCGTCGAGCAACGGGTCGGTCGGGTCGATCTGGGCCACGCGGATGCCGTTGGCTCCGTCGAGGCGGGCGTCCCCGGCGACGTAGACCGCCACCAGGCCGGCCGTCCCGGCGAGTGTCTCGTAGCGTCTGCGGGTGGCGGGGGTGAGGTTGGGGTGGTGCTGGAACGTCGAGAGCACCACGGCCGAGTCGCCGCTGGCCAGCGCCCGCGATTCCAGGAAGATACTCATCTGCACCAGCAACGCCCGGTTTGACGACCGGGAGGTGCGCTGTGGAGCCACCACGCTGTAGGGGGTGCCGCTGGTCGGCAGCGACGCCGAGGGGTCACCGGGGAAGCTGATGCCGGCGAGTGCGGCGGCGTTCGGGACCTCGGCCACCGGGCGGCCGAAGAGCCAGCCCTGCCCGTAGGTGGCTCCGAGGGCGCGAGCGGTCACCCGGTGTTCCTCGGTCTCGATGCCCTCGGCGAGCACCACGGCCCCGGTGCGTTCGGCGTGCGCGGCGACGGCGCTCATCACCCGGGCGGCGTCCTGGTCGGGGCGCTCACGGATGAGCGCCATGTCGAGCTTGATCAGGTCGGGCGCCAGCAGCGGCAGCAGGGCCAGTGAGGCCGGATCGGCGCCGAGGTCGTCCACGGCGATGCGGTAACCCATCGCCCTGGCCCGGTCGATGGCGTAGAACAGCCCGGCCGGGTCGTTCATCAGCGCGCGTTCGGTGACCTCGAGCACAGCGGGCGCCGGCGGATGCGGTGCAGTGGTGAGGTCGGCACGGCGCAGCGATCCCGGCTCCACATTGACGAAGAGAGTGTGCGGCGTGGTGAAGCCCTGTTCGGTGGCGGTGTGCACGCTCGACAGCCAGCAGGCCAGGTCGAGATCGCCGACCCGGCCCAGCTCGTGGGCGCGGTCGAAGAGCGCGGCCGGATTGTGGAACACGGTGTCGACCGGACCCCGGCTGAGGGCCTCATAGGCGACGACGGTGCCGGAGTCGAGCTCGACAATGGGTTGGAACCTGCTGCTGATCAGCCTGTTCAGCGAGAATCTCGCTGAACAGGGCGTCGGACTCGCGCTCGCTCGTCGTCGTGCCCACAGCATCCCCCATCAGCGCCGAGGCGCATCGTTCTGGCAGTCTACCGACGCGCTGAGGCCCAGGCGCCGCATCCGCAGATCGCCGCCGCCGGCATCCGCAGGGCTCAGGCGGGTGTCGGCGCGTCGGGCGCGAACCGGTAGCCCATACCGGCCTCGGTGAGCAGGTAGCGGGGCCGGGACGGGTCGGGCTCGAGTTTCTTCCGCAGCTGGGCGAGGTAGAGCCGCAGGTAGCCGGTGTCGGTCATCTTGTGCTGGCCCCAGACCTCGGCGTAGAGCGCCTGCCGGCTCACCAGTTTGCCCGGTGTGCGCAGCAGCAGCTCGAGGATCTGCCACTCGGTGGGGGTCAGCCGCACGTGTTCCGGCCCGGCGGCTGTCACTCGCGTGATGGTCTTGGCCGGCAGGTCCACGGTGATGTCACCGAAGGTGACCACCGGTTCGTCACCGCTGGTGGGCATCCGGCGGGTGAGGGCCCGGATGCGCGCCAGCAGCTCGTCGATCGAGAACGGCTTGGTGACGTAGTCGTCGGCGCCCCGGTCCAGGGCCTCCACCTTGTCGGAGGCACCGCTGCGGCCGCTCACCACCAGGATCGGCACGCTGTTCCACGCCCGGACAGAGTCGATCACAGCGAGCCCGTCGAGGTTGGGCATGCCGAGGTCGAGCATCACCAGATCGGGGTGCTGCTCCACGATCGCGGCCAGCGCGGTACGACCGTCGTGTGCGGTGACGATCTCGTAACCGCGGGCGCCGAGAGTGATGCGCAGGGCCCGCAGGATCTGCGGGTCGTCGTCGGCGATCAGGATCTTCATGGGCTGACCTCGTTGCCTGCCGGGACTGCGGTGGACGCGACGGCCGGCAGGGTGATCACCATGGTGAGACCGCCGCCGGGGGTGTCATCGGCTTCGAGGGTGCCGCCCATGCCCTCGACGAATCCCTTCGACAGGGCCAGGCCGAGACCCAGGCCGGTGGCGTTGTCGGTGTCGCCGAGCCGCTGGAACGGCACGAACACGTCGCCCCGCCGATCGGCGGGGATGCCGGGTCCCTGGTCCATGATGCGCAACTGCACGGTGTCGGCGAACCGGCTGGCCGATACCCTGGCGGGTGTGCCGGCCGGCGAGAAGCGGATGGCGTTGGTGAGCAGGTTGACCACCGCGCGTTGCAGCAGGCCGGGGTCTGCGAGCACCGGTGCGGTCTCGACCGGCAGGTCCAGCTGCACGGTGTCCGGCCCGAGGCCGAGCTCGTCGAGGGCCGGCAGCACCACGTCGGCGAGGTCGACGGGCCCCAGCGACACGGCCAGCGCCCCGGCCTGCAACCGGCTCACGTCGAGCAGGTTGGTCACCAGCGAGGCGAGGGTGTCCAGGCTTTCGCCGGCCGTGGCGAGCAGCTCGGTGCGGTCACTGTCGGTGAGGGTGATGTCGGTGGCCCTGAGCCCGCTGATGGCCGTGGTCGCGGCGGCGAGGGGCCGGCGCAGGTCGTGGCCGACGGCGGCGAGCAGGGCGCTGCGCATCCGGTCGGCCTCTTCGAGCGGGCCGAGTTCGCTGGCCGTCTGGGCGAGATCGCGGTGCTCGAGGGCAGCATCGATCTGGCTCGCGATCACGCTGAGCAGCCGGCGTTCGGATGCGGCGAGGTCGGGTCCGGTGAGCTCCAGGGTGGCCCGGCTGCCGATGGGCACCATCGTGGCCGGGGGTGCCGCAACGTCCGGTACGCCCGGCCCCGCCGTGCCGCCCGCCGTGCCGCCCGGCGCCGCCGCGTCCGCCGCGCTCGCCTCGACCAGCACCGCGCCGCCGGCGAGCAGGCGCACCGTGTCGAGGCCGAACGCCTCCCGGGTGCGGGTGACCAACGCCTGCAGGGCGTCCTCCCCGCGCAGCACGCTGCCGGCCACGGTGGCCAGCAGCTCGGATTCTGCCGCCGCCCGCCGGGCCGCGCGGGTGCGCCGAGCCGCCTGGTCGACGACGTAACTCACCAGCAGGGCGTTGACGAGGTAGAGCGAGAGCGCGAAGAGGTGCAGCGGTTCGGCCACGGTGACCGTGTACAGCGGTTGCACCAGGAAGTAGTCCAGGGTGAGGCCGGACAGCAGGGCCGCGAACAGGGCCGGCCAGAGCCCGCCGACAAGCGCGACGACCACCACCAGCAGCTGGTAGCTGAGCACGTCGCTGGTGATCGACTCCTCGCTGCGAAAACTGACCAGCAGCCAGGTCAGCAGCGGCCCGCCGATCAGGGCCAGGGCGAAGCCGGCCAGGCGCCGCCGCACGGTGAGCGACCCGCCGAGCCTGGGCAGCACGAACTTTCCGCCGGCCGCGGAGTGGGTGACGATGTGCACGTCGATATCGCCGGATTCGCGGGTGATGGTGCTGCCGATGCCCGGCCCGGACAGCGCCGCGGTGAGCCGGTTGCGCCGGCTCACGCCGATCACGAGCTGGGTGGCGTTGGCGGCGCGGGCGAACTCCACCAGCGCCCGGGGGATGTCGTCGCCGACGACCTGGTGGTAGCTGCCGCCGAGCTCCTCCACCAGCGCCCGCTGGGTCGCGAGCGCGCCCGGATGCGCCGCGGCCAGGCCGTCCTGGCTGATCACGTGCGCGGCGACGAGCTCGCCGCCGGCCGAGCGGGCCGCGATGCGGGCGCCCCGGCGAATGAGGGTGTCGCCCTCCGGCCCCCCGGTGAGTGCAACGACCACGCGTTCGCGGGCCTCCCACTTGGTCGAGATACCGTGCTCGGCCCGGTAGCTCTGCAGGGCGGTGTCGACCTCGTCGGCCAGCCAGAGCAGCGCCAGCTCACGCAGGGCGGTGAGGTTGCCGAGCCGGAAATAGTTCGACAGGGCCGCGTCGATGCGGGCCGCCGGGTACACATTGCCCTCGGCGAGCCTGTCGCGCAGTGCCTGCGGGGCCAGGTCGACGACCTCCACCTGGTCGGCGGTGCGCAGCACCGCATCCGGCAGGGTTTCGCGCTGCGGCACCCCGGTGATCTGCTGCACCACGTCGTTGAGCGATTCGATGTGCTGGATGTTGACGGTCGAGATCACGTCGATGCCCGCCGCCAGCATCGCCTCCACGTCCAGGTAACGCTTGGGGTTGACCGAGCCGGGCGCGTTGGTGTGCGCGAGCTCGTCGACCAGGGCGATCTCGGGCCGGCGGGCGAGCACGGCGGCCAGGTCGAGTTCGCTCAGCTGGATGCCGCGGTGCTGCACCAGCATCCGCGGCACCACCTCGAGCCCCTCAGCCTGGAGCGCGGTGGCCGCGCGGCCGTGGGTTTCCACGATCGCCACGACCACGTCCGCACCCTCGCTCTGCAGTCGGCGGCCTTCTTCGAGCATGCTGTAGGTCTTGCCGACGCCGGGGGCGGCGCCGAGCAGCACGCGCAATCGACCGCGTTTCATGGGTTACCTCACCTACCGGAATCGAGCGTTGCGAGCTCGAGGTTCAAGTTGAGCACATTCACGGTCGGTTCGCCGAGATAGCCGAGATCACGGCCCTGTTCGACGGCTTCGACCAGGGCGCGCACCTCGGCCTCCGGCAGGTCGCGGGCCGCCGCGACCCTGGGCACCTGCAGCAGGGCGTAGGCCGGGCTGATGTGCGGGTCCAGGCCGGACGCGGAGGCGGTGACGGCATCCGCGGGGATCTCGTCGGCCGGGACTCCGTCGAGGTCTTCGATGGCGGCCTGCCGGTCGCCGATCGCCTGGATCAGGTCGGGGTTCTCCGGCCCCCAGTTGCTGCCGCTGGAGGCGCTCGCGTCGTAGCCGTCTCCGGCCGCGGACGGGCGGGACTGGAACCACTCGGGCAGGGCCGCGCCGTCGGCATCCGTGAAGGACTGCCCGATCAGGCTGGAGCCGACCACGGGTGACCCGTCGCCGGCCGAGACGAGCGAGCCGTTGGCCTGCCCGGGCACGCCCAGCTGGCCGACCAGGGTGATGCTCAGCGGGTAGGCCACGCCGAGCACGACTGTGAAGACGAGCATGGCCCGTAGGGCCACCCAGTAGGGCCGGGCCAGGGGGCCGGTGCGGGGGCGGGAGACGCTCATGAGGTGATCCGTTTCGGTTGGTGGGGCAAGGAGAACAGGAGCATGGTGATCAGAAACCCGGCAGCAGCGACACGACGAGGTCGATCAGTTTGATGCCCACGAACGGGGCGATCACACCGCCGAGCCCGTAGATCAGCAGGTTGCGGCCGAGAACGCTCGATGCGCTCGCCGCCCGGTACGTCACGCCGCGGAGCGCCAGCGGGATCAGCACGACGATGATGATCGCGTTGAAGATGATCGCCGACAGGATCGCCGAGGCCGGTGAACTCAGCTGCATGATGTTGAGCACCGCCAAGCCCGGGAACACCCCGGCGAACATGGCCGGGATGATCGCGAAGTACTTGGCGAGGTCGTTGGCGATCGAGAAGGTGGTCAGCGCCCCGCGGGTGATCAGCAACTGCTTGCCGATCCGCACGATGTCGATCAGTTTGGTGGGGTCAGAGTCGAGGTCGACCATGTTGCCGGCCTCCTTCGCGGCGGAGGTGCCGGTGTTCATCGCCACCCCCACGTCGGCCTGAGCCAGCGCGGGCGCGTCGTTGGTGCCGTCGCCGGTCATCGCCACGAGGTTGCCGCCCTCCTGCTCCCGGCGGATCAGGGCGAGCTTGTCCTCCGGGGTGGCCTCGGCGAGGAAGTCGTCGACGCCGGCCTCGGCCGCGATGGTGGTGGCGGTGAGGGCGTTGTCGCCGGTGACCATGACGGTGCGGATGCCCATCGAGCGAAGCTCCGCGAAGCGTTCCTTGATGCCCTCCTTGACGATGTCCTTGAGGTAGATCACGCCGAGCACGGTGCGCTCGCCGGATGCTGTGGCGGTTTCTGATGTTCCGGTGGCGACCACGAGCGGGGTGCCGCCCAGCCGGGAGATACGCTCCACCTCGAGGGTCAGCTCGGCTTTCACGTTTTCCGGCACCGGGCCGGCCTCACCCACCCAGGCCAGCACGGCGGAGCCGGCGCCCTTGCGGATCTGCCCGCCACCAGCGCCGTCGCCGGCGCCGATGACAGCGAGGTCGATGCCGCTCATGCGGGTCTGCGCGGTGAACGGCACGATGTCGCCGGCCAGGCTTTCCGGCCGGTGGAAGCCTCGTTCGGCGGCGAGGTCCACGATCGACTTGCCCTCCGGGGTGGGGTCGCTCAGCGAGGAGAGCGCGGCGGCCCGCACCAGCTCGGCCTCGGTCACGCCGGTCAACGGCGCGAACTCGCGGGCCTGCCGGTTGCCGTAGGTGATGGTTCCGGTCTTGTCGAGCAGCAGGATGGTGACGTCGCCGGCCGCTTCGACGGCTCGGCCCGACATGGCCAGGACGTTCCGCTGCACGAGCCGGTCCATGCCGGCGATGCCGATCGCCGACAGCAGGGCGCCGATGGTGGTGGGGATCAGGCAGACCAGCAGGGCGATGAGCACGGGCAGACTCACGGTGGCCGCGGAGTAGCTTGCGATCGGGTTGAGGGTGAGCACCACGACCAGGAACACGATGGACAGGCTGGCCAGCAGGATGTTCAGCGCCATCTCGTTGGGGGTCTTCTGCCGGGCCGCACCCTCGACGAGGGCGATCATGCGGTCGACGAAGGTCTCGCCGGGCTTGCTGGTGATGCGCACCACGATCCGGTCGGAGAGCACTCGGGTGCCGCCGGTGACGGCGCTGCGGTCGCCGCCGGACTCCCGCACCACGGGGGCGGATTCGCCGGTGATCGCGGATTCGTCGATGGAGGCGATGCCCCAGACGATGTCGCCGTCGCCGGGCACGAGTTCACCCGCGGTGACGATCACGGTGTCGCCGAGGCCGAGGTCGGCCGAGGAGACCGTCTGCACCCTGGCACCCTCGGCGCCGGGGTTGGTGTCTGGCTGGTAGTCGAGCACCTGGGTGGCGTTGGTGCTGGTGCGGGTCTGCCGCAGACTGTCGGCCTGGGCCTTGCCGCGGCCCTCGGCCACGGACTCGGCCAGGTTGGCGAAGATCACGGTGAGCCAGAGCCAGAAGGCGATGCCCACGGTGAACGAACCGGGCACGGCGGAGCCGCCGGAGTCGCCCGGGCCGCCGAGGAACGGTTCGGCCACCGCGAGAACGGTGGTGAGCACCGCGCCGATCTCGACGATGAACATCACCGGGTTCCGCCACATCAGGCGCGGGTCGAGCTTTCGCACCGCGCCGGGCAGGGCGGCCACGAGCTGGCCGGAGCTGATCGCCTTCTTGGGTGCCGGCTTGTGCGACGGCTGAGTGGGGGTGTCTATGAGAGTGGTCATGGCTTACTGCAGCCCTTCCGCCAGGGGACCCAGCGCGAGTACGGGGAAATAGGTGAGAGCGGTGATGATGATCGTCACGCCGAGGAGCAGGCCCACGAACAGGGGCCGGTTGGTGGGCAGGGTGCCCGCGGTGGCCGGCACCCGGTCCTGCGCGGCGAACGAGCCGGCCAGGGCCAGCACGAACACCATCGGCAGGAACCGGCCGAGCAGCATGGCCACGCCCAGCGCGGTGTTGAACCAGGGCGTGTTCGCGGTGAGGCCGGCGAACGCGGAGCCGTTGTTGTTGGCCGCAGAGGTGAAGGCGTAGAGCACCTCGGAGAGCCCGTGCAGGCCGGGATTCCAGATCGACGTGGCCTCCACATCCGCTCGCACGGCGGGGATCGCAAAGGACAGCGCGGTGCCGGCGAGCACCAGGCTCGGCGTGATCAGGATGTACAGGCTGGCCAGTTTGATCTCCCGCGGGCCGATCTTCTTACCCAGGTACTCCGGGGTGCGCCCCACGAGCAGGCCGGCCACGAACACCGCGATAACGGCGAGGATGAGCATGCCGTAGAGGCCGGACCCGGTGCCGCCGGGGGCGACCTCGCCGAGCATCATGTTGAGCATCGGCATCATGCCGCCGAGCGCCGTGTATGAGTCGTGCATCGAGTTGACCGCACCCGTGGAGGTGAGGGTCGTCGAGGTGGCGAACAGGGTGGAACCGAGAATGCCGAATCGGGTCTCCTTGCCCTCCATCGCACCCCCGGCCAGCCCGGGGGCGGTGCCGGCGCCGTTCAGTTCGAACAGGGTGAGGGCGGTGAGCGAGACCACGAAGATCGTGGCCATGGTGGCCAGGATCGTGTAGCCCTGCTTCTTGTCGCCCACCATGGTGCCGAAGGTGCGCGGCAGGCTGAAGGGGATGGCGAGCATCAGCACGATCTCGAACAGGTTGGTGAAGCCGTTCGGGTTCTCGAACGGATGCGCCGAGTTGGCGTTGAAGAAGCCGCCGCCGTTGGTGCCGAGCTCCTTGATCGCCTCCTGGGAGGCCACGGGGCCGCCGGGGATCGACTGGGTGGCTCCGGTCAGTGTCGTGACCTCGGTGAATCCGGTGAGGTTCTGGATGACGCCGCCGACAAGCAGCACGATCGCGGCGATCACCGCCAGCGGCAGCAGCAGCCGCAGCACCCCGCGGGTGAGGTCCACCCAGAAGTTGCCGATGGTGCCCGAGCGGCGCAGCATCAGGCCCCGCACCAGGGCGATCGCCACGGCCAGGCCCACGGCGGAGGAGACGAAGTTCTGCACCGCCAGGCCGGCCAGCTGCACCGTGTAGCCCAGGGTGACGTCGGGGGAGTAGGACTGCCAGTTGGTGTTGGTCACGAACGACACCGCGGTGTTGAACGAGAGGCCCTCCGGCACCGCATCGAAGCCCAGCGAATAGGGCAGCACGGCCTGGGCGCGCTGGAGCGCGTAGACGAACAGCACTCCCACCAGCGAGAACGCGAGCACTCCGCGCAGGTACGCCGACCAGGTCTGCTGGCCGCGCGCATCCACCCCGATCAGCCGGTAGAAACCGCGCTCGACGGCGAGATCCTTGTGCGAGGTGTAGATGGTGGCCATGTAATCGCCGAGCGGGCGGTGCAGCACCACGAGAACGGCCACGAGGGTGAGGGCCTGCAGGATGCCCAGCCAGAGCGCCATTAGAACCGCTCCGGTTTCACGAGGGCGAAGACCAGGTAGCCGATGGCGCCAACGGCGAGTACGGCGGCCACGATGTCGAACACGATCACAGTTTCGCCACCCCCCAGGCCACAAGGCCGATCAGTGCGAACACGGCGATCACGCCGAGCACGTAGACAAGGTCGAGCATGCGATTCTCTCCATCCGTAGGCCGCCGGTGTACCGGTCGGCATCCGTGCTCCGCACGAGCACGAACCGAGTAAACACCCGTGCCGCGCCGCCCACTCGTTTCCTAACGAACCCCTAACACCCGGCTTCTCGCGCCCCCGCGCCGGAGTTGCGCGAGCCGGCCGGTTCCGGTTGAGTGACCTCATGACGGAAGCTGCCTACCGATTCTCTGCAGACACTGCCGAGATGGACCGGGACCAGATTCACCGCTGGCTGAGTACCGAGGCGTACTGGGCCCTGGGCCGGGCGCGATCGGTGCAGGATGCCGCGATCGACGCATCCGTGAATTTCGGCATGTTCGAGGTGGCAACGGGTCGGCAGGTGGCATACGCCCGTCTGGTGACCGACTCGGTGACGTTCGCCTGGCTCTGCGACGTGTTCGTCGACCCCACCGTGCGCGGGCGGGGAGTGGGCGTTTCGCTGATCGAGAACGTCGGGGCGGCGCTCGACACCCTGAACCTGCGCCGGGTGGCGCTGGCGACCTCCACGGCTCACGGCCTGTACGCCAAGTTCGGCTTCGACGTCGTGGCCGCCCCCGAACACTGGATGGAACGCCGGGCCGTGGCGCCGGCCGCCTCGTGACCCACCAGCCGAGAACCGTGCGGATGGCCGCCGTCGGGTTGTTCTGCGTCGTCGGCCTGGCCGCCTGCTCGGCGTCGATCGCCGCGTCGTCGTACGACGGGACCCTGCCCGACGACGCCATCACGACGCCCGCACCGGACGATGACGAGGCCAACCTGCTGTCACCGTTCCCCACCGCGGGCTGGCTCGATGACGGCGACCGGTTCGCGATCGTCCTCGGTGGCAGCTCGAGCTGCCCCAGCTACCCGGTGTCGATGGTCGTGGACGACAGTCGCACCCTGACCATCGAGATCGGGCAGAGCGGCGGCCCGGCCTGCACCGCCGACATGAAGCTGCGCACTCACGTGCTCACGACACCGGCCGGGCTGGACCCGACCGGGGAGGTCACCATCCGCTACGGCGAGTCGGGAACCGCGGTCCTACCCGCCCTCTGAGCCCCTGCGGGCGGGCGGATGCGCCCGGGCGTAAAAAAGCCCCGGCACCGCTCACGCTTTGGGGGAAAGGGAGCTGGCACCGGGGCCAATCGTTGGAGTGGGGGAACTCCAGGTGTAACCGTACGCCCTGTGCGCTGAATGTGCGCTGCACGCCGCCTTAAAGTTTTCTATGTGCCGGCCGTGGGCGGCACTGCTCCGGCGGTGTTCCCCGGTCGGGTGGGGCTAAATGCCGGTGCCGGCGAGTGAGCCGGTGGTCTTGTTCTCAGCCATGGCGAGGCAGAGAATTTCTCGGTCTCCGCTGTCCCAGCTGCCCTCGCTGGGGGAGAGGTAGTTGAAGTCCAGGGTGGATTCTTCGTAGGACTTGCCGATAAAGGTGGCGAACTCGGCGACACAGCGTTCCTCCGCGATCTGGGCGAGGGCCTCGTCACCGGGGAAGGCGCCATCCTCGCTCACGTCGAAAGCGAAGTAGGCCTCGTAGTCATGGGCATCCGCACATGGAATGGCCGTGACGCTCTCGACCGCGTCGGCGTCCTGGTCGTTGAAGCAGTCGCCGACCGCCAGCGAGAAGACATCGGCCTCACCGGCCTCGCTGATCTCCTGAGTCTCGGCATCCCGTGCCGCTTGCTGGGGAAACAGGTCGCTGATCGCGGTGCACCCGGAGAGGGTCAGTGCGCCGACCGAGAAAGCGGCGATGAGCAAACCGGTGCGCAGGCGTGCGGTGGTGCGGGACATAGTGGTGCCTTTCAACCGATGCTGGGGTCCAGAGCGCAGGGCGGTGTGCGCACACAGTCAGAGAATGCCACCCGGTGCGCGAACCCCAAGAAAATTGGCACTGGTGGCGCCTCCATCTTGGCCGACTCCGAAACACCAGCGCAAGCCACACCCGCGCTGCCGACTCGCAGGGATCGCCGAAGGTCTGATCAAAAAAGCCCTGAAAACCCCGGCCGGAACCGAGAGTGTCCTGAGTCGCGGTTTTGTCGGCGACCGCTGCTAGTGTGTGCTCTCAGAACAGGCGGGGCATCGGCCGACCATTCGGCCGAAATCCATTCCCGCCGGTGACGAAGGGAATTCCATGAAGGCATCCGCAGAACTCGGCAGCAACCTGCAGTCGGTCCTGGTCGACCTGATCGAACTGCACGTCCAGGGCAAGCAGGCGCACTGGAGCGTCGTGGGAAAGAACTTCCGCGACCTGCACCTGCAGCTCGACGAGATCATCGACGACGCCCGAATCTTCACCGATGAGCTGGCCGAGCGGATGCGCGCACTCGACGCCCTGCCCGACGGCCGCACCGAAACCGTCACCAAGACCACGCACCTGCCCAAGTTCCCCGCCGGCGAGGTCGACACCACCGAAACCGTGGGCCTGGTTACGGCGCTGCTCACCGCAACTGTCGACAACATCCGCGAAATTCACGAGGCTGTCGATGAAGAAGACCCGGCCAGCGCCGATATCCTGAACGGCTTCATCCTGAAGCTCGAGCAGTACATCTGGATGGTCAGCGCGGAGGACCGGAAGCCCCGGAAGCCCACCGCGAAGGACTCGACCCGCCCGGTCGGCAAGGCGTAGGTCGCCTCCGGCGGCCGGATTCAGCTACGAATTCGGCCGCCGCCGTGACGAATGGGCGCGTGGCTGCGTCATAGCTAAGACGAACACATCGCACTACCCAGTCCGCCCACTCGGCTGTGACCCGTCCGCCAGACATGATCGGCGAGACCGAGTCATGATCGGCACGACGGGGCGCCCGCTCAAGGAATAGAGGATGAATCCCGTGACCCAGGTAATCGAGACAATCGACGTAGACGTTCCCGTGCGGACCGCGTACAACCAGTGGACCCAGTTCGAGTCTTTCCCGCACTTCCTCGACTTCGTCGAGAGCATCACGCAACAGGACGACACCCACACGCACTGGAAGGTGAAGATCGGCGGAGCCGAACGTGAGTTCGATGCTGAGATCACCGAGCAGCACCCCGACGAGCGCGTCGCCTGGAAGAGCATCTCCGGCGACGAGAAGCACGCCGGTGTGGTCACCTTCCACCGCCTGAGCGACACGACGTCCCGGGTCACCGTGCAGCTGGACTGGGAGGCCGAAGGCTTCCTGGAGAAGGTCGGTGCCGTGTTCGGCGTCGACGACCACGTGATCCGCAAGGACCTCAAGCAGTTCAAGACCTTCGTGGAGAACCCGGCCAACCAGGCCGGCGGCTGGCGCGGAGACGTTTCCGTCTGACCCGCCCGCCGATCCACCGTCGACCCTCTGGCCGCGGTTCCCCCGCCAGACTATGCTCCGTGCGAGAGGCCTAGCAGCAAGCTAGATTCCGTCTCGAGCCGTGCAACGGATGGGCCGACCGGTGACCGAACTGCAGCACACGACGGGCATTGCCCGGCATGGACGACTGAAGAGGTCCCACGCCGTGACGGGGGTGTTGAGCGCGGTGGCCCTGGGCCTGGCCGTGCTCCTCGTCAGCGGCGGGGCCGTCACGGCGTTCGCGCTGTGGCAGTTCCGCAGTGCGGTGGTCGCCAACTCGATCGACATCGATGGGCCTGATGCCGCCGATCCGCCCCCGGGGATCGGCAGCTACGAGAACGGTTTCAACCTGCTCATCGTCGGCGTCGACAACGACTCGGCCCAGGGCGAGACGTACGGCGTGCGGGAGACCACCCTCAACGACGTGAACATCCTGGTGCACGTGTCGGCCGACCACCGCAACGCCGTGGTTGTGAGCATCCCCAGAGATCTCGTGGTGGCGCATCCGGAATGCATCGATACCGCCACCGGCGCGGTGGTCGGCGAACTGGATGCCGCACCGGTGAACGAGGCGATGGGCCGCGGCGGTCTGCCCTGCGTGGTCAGCACCGTAGAAGAACTCACCGGGCTGGAGATCCCCTACGCGGGGCTGACCTCATTCGCCGGTGTGGTCCGGCTCAGCGATGCCGTCGGCGGCGTGCCGATCTGCCTGTCCGAGCCCGTCGACGACCCGAAGGCCGGCCTCTCCCTGCCCGCCGGCACCAGCGTCGTGTCCGGCGATACCGCCCTGGCCTTCCTGCGCAGCCGTCACGGCGTCGGCGACGGCAGCGATCTGGCCCGTATATCGTCGCAGCAGCTGTACCTGGCCTCGCTCATGCGCACGGTGCGGGGCGACGGCACCTTGACCGACCTGCCCAGGCTGTACGCCCTGGCCAATGCGGCGGCCGGCAATATCAGTCTCTCCACGAGCCTCGCCCACACCGACACCATGGTGTCGATGGCGCTGGCGTTGGCGGACATCGACCTGGACAGACTGGTCTTCGTGCAGTATCCGGGCACCACGGAGGATCCGGCCTTCCCCGGCAAGGTGGTTCCGTTGCAGGGCCTCGCCGACACGATGTTCGCCAAGATCGCCGCCGACGAGCCGTTCACCCTCGGTGCAGCCCCGCCCAGCGACGAACCGCTCGTCCTCGGACCGCCGGCCGAGACCCCAGAGGCCCCCGGCGAAACGGATGCCGCGGCGCCGCCCGCACCGACGCCGACCCCCGAGGCGTTGGACGGTCTCACCGGGCGCACGGCCGACGACGAGTCCTGCGCAGAGGTGAACCGCGGCTGAGCGACTACCTCAGTTCGGCCGGTTGCACGTGGTCCATGTCGTCGAAGGTCTTGTTCTCGCCGGCCATCGCCCAGACGAATGAGTAACTGCCGGTGCCGAACCCGCTGTGCAACGACCAGCTCGGGGAGATGATCGCCTCGTTGTTGGCCACGACCAGGTGACGGCTTTCGGTCGGTTCGCCCATCAGGTGGATCACGCGGTGCTCCGGAGCGAGGTCGAAGTACAGGTAGCACTCGGTGCGACGGTCGTGGGTGTGGGCCGGCATGGTGTTCCACATGCTGCCGGTGCTCAGCACCGTGACGCCCATCACAACCTGGCAGCTCTGCACGCCATTGGCGTGGATGTACTGGTTGATGGTGCGCTCGTTGGAGGTGGTGGCGTCGCCCAGCTCGCGCACGGTGCCGTGGCCCTTGCCGACCAGCGTGGTCGGGTACGCGGTGTGCGCGGTGGCGGAGAACAGGTAGAACGAGGCCGGCGCGGCCGCGTCGGCGCTGGTGAACACCACCTCGACGACACCGCGGCCGATATAGAGGCAGGATCCCGGCTCGAGGTCGTAGGTGGTGCCGTCGACCGAGATGGTGCCTGCGCCGCCGACATTGACGATGCCCGCCTCGCGGTTCTCGAAGAACGTAGCGGTGCGGAGTACGTCGAAGGTGCCCAGCGTGATGCTGGTGTGCACCGGGCGGGCGCCGCCGAGCACGATCCGGTCCTCGTGGGTATAGGTGGCCCGGAATTCGTCGTCGGCAAAGAGATCGTCGACCAGGTAGTTCGCCCGAAGCGATGCGGTGTCGAAGGAGCGGATCTGGGCGGGATTGGTGGAATGACGCAACTGCATTGTTTTTCTCATTTCCTCTGGAGGCATCTGCCGCGGCTGCGGCGGCCGAGGCTGTATTCCGTCTCGCGGAACAAGATACCAGCATTCTGCCCGCCAATGGAACTAACTGACCGAAATTAGGACCTTGGTCCCGTTGATCGGCGGCGTGTCAGCCGTACTCTAAGTCTGTACCGCGGCCCCGGATTCCGTCCGGCGGAACTTACGCTGCGGCACTGAAGCTCAACGAGGAGGAACCAGTGCCCGCGCACGCCGCCCGGCCCGCCGCAGCATCCGGCCGCGCCCGCACCAGCTTCGGCTGAGTTCTCCGCCCGCCGAGCCGGCGCGACTTCCCTCACCGCCCAGCCTGCCCCCGGCAACGCTGCCCCTACGTACACCCATGATCGCAACCGAAAGAAGCCCCATGAGTATCCAAGACAACATTGACGTCGTCCCGGACGCCGCGATAGTCACCGCAGCCGATGAGGCCGAGGGAACCCTGACCGGGAAGGAGAAGGTGGCTTACGGGTTCGGCGACCTCGGCAACGGGTTCATGTTCGACCTCGGCCAGGCCTACCTCACCAAGTTCTGGATCGACACGGCCGGCATCGGCCCGGCAGTCGTGGCGCTGATCTTCGTTCTGGTCAAGCTGTTCGACGCGGTGATGGACACTGTCGCGGCGATCTTCATCGACAGCCGCAAGGTCGGCAAGCGCGGCAAGTTCCGTCCGGTGATGATGGTGTCCGCCTGCGTCCTGGGCGTGATGACCGTCGTCACCTTCACCATGCCCGATGTGTCGATGGGCTGGAAGATCGCCTTCGCCGCCGGCTCCTACGCCATTTGGGGCGCTACCTACTCCTTCGTCAACGGCCCGTACGGCTCCCTGGCCTCGGTGATGACCCGCAACATCAAGGAGCGCGCCCAGCTCGCGACCTCCCGCCAGGCCGGTTCGCTCGGCGCCCAGTGGATCTGCGGCATCGCCTTCATCCCGATCATGATGATGCTCGGTGGAATGACCGCCGAGAACTACATGTGGGCAGCCCTCGCCATGGCCGTCCTCGGCATGATCTCCTTCGTGCTCTGCTACCGCGGCACCAAGGAGCACGTCAACGTCAACCGAGCGGCCAGCACGGAGAAGAACGGCTTCAAGGACTACGTCCGCGCCGTGTTCACCAACCGTCCGCTGCTCGCTCTCGTGTTGATGAGCCTGTTCACGATCTCGTCGATGAACGTGAACAACATGATGATGATCTTCTTCGCAGAGTTCAACCTCGGCAACATCGCCCTGCAGGCCGTGCTCAACTTCGTGATGATCGGTGCCTCCATCGTGGGCATCATGTTCATCCCGAAGCTGGTCGTGCGCTTCGGCAAGAAGCAGACCGTTATGGTCAGCTTCGCCATCGCGGTACTCGCCAACGGTCTGAACTACGTGATCCCGACCAACCTGTGGTCGTTCATGATCCTCGTCACCATCGGCTACGCGGCCCTGGCGATCCCGAACGGCATCACCTGGGCCTTCGTGTCGGACACCATCGACTACGGCGAATGGCACACCGGCGTGCGCAAGGAGGGCATCACCTACGGGGCCTTCAACTTCTCGCGCAAGGTCTCCCAGTCCCTGGCCGCCCTGGTGGGCGCCGGCATGCTGGCCGTCACCGGCTATGTCGCGCAGTCCGCCGAGCAGTCGGATGCGACGCTGCAGGGCATCAAGGCCGCCATGACGCTCTACCCGGCCGTCGCTCTCACCATCGCCGCCATCATCATCTACTTCATCTACAACGTGAGCGACGACAAGTACCGTCGCATCGCCAAGGACCTGAACGAGGGTCGTTGGGAACACGGCGTCATCGGCGAGAGCACCCGCGCCTCGCTCGCGGCGAAGTAACCCGACACACACCAGGGGCGCCGTGTGCACGCACGGCGCCCCGTTTCGTCTTCCCACTTTCGTTCCAGGAAAGCAGCTCATGCGCATCGCCCGACTCGACACCCCCACCGGTCCCCGCCACGCCGTCGCGCTGGGAGGCCGCTGGCACCTGATCATGGATCCGTACGGCACGCCTTTCGTCTACACCGGGGAATCCATCTCGGAGGGCGAAGCCGTGCTTCTCGCATCCGTCGACCCTCGCGTGGTCGTCGGCATCGGCCACAACAAACCGGGCGCTGCGCTGCCGATGCAGGCGTGGCACAAGTCGGTGCACACCGTGGCGGGCACCGGCGACGACATCCCCGCCGTGCGTGACGTCGGCACCGTGAACATCGAGGGGGAGCTCGCCGTGGTGATCGGCAGGACGGCGTCGAACCTCACCCTTGCGAACGCCTTTGAGGCGGTGCTCGGCTACACCGTGGCCAACGACGTCACCAACGTCGATCAGGGCGCCATCGACGAGCGCAACTTCCAGGGCAAGAGCGGCACCAACTACACGCCGCTCGGTCCGTGGATCGAAACCGAGCTCGCCGACCCCGAGAACGTGGCGACCGAGGTCGTCATCAACGGCGCCGTCGTCGCGCAGTCCGGCTCGTTCAACCTGCCGTCCTCGGTGGCCGCGACCCTGGTCTACGTCACCCGCTGGCTCACCCTGGAAGCCGGCGACGTGGTGCTCACCGGCGCCCCGGGCACCGACATCGCCGTCACGCCCGGTGACACGGTGGACATCACCCTCGCGGGCATCGGCACCCTGCGCAACACCATCGTCTAGCGCGCCGCGAGCTGCCGCAAAATGCCCCTTCGGGTGATCTGAAGGGGCATTTCGCGGCTCGTCGGCAAGGCTTAGCCGGTGACGACGGCGATCTCGTTCGGGGTGGCGGACAGCTTGACCGAGCTGACGACCGCTCCGGTGGTCAGGTCCACAGCGTGCAACGAGTTCGTGGCCGGCTCGGTCACGTAGGCGGTGTCACCGACGACGACGAGCGCCGGGTGGGCATCCTGCCACTCGACCGGGCTCTCCCAGGCGCCGATCACCGGGTAGGAGTCGCCGAGCTCGCCGGTTGCCGGGTCGAGCACATGCAGGGCGCCGTCCGAGGCCAGGATCAGGGCCTCGTCGTTCGGGCCGCGGGCCACATCCCGCCAGGTGTATTCCACGCCGGTGGGCAGGTCGATCACCGTGGAGGTCTTGGCCACGGTGTCCACGAGCACCAGCTCGCTCAGCAGGTAGCCCTCGGAGTCGGGGTCGGAGTTGTAGTCACCGACGGCGATGGTGGAGGTCTCGGAGACGTACATATTGCCGGTGCGGCCGTAGGCGTCCGGCGCGGCGATCTTGGTGATCTCGCCGTCGTCGTAGACCAGCACGCCGTCGCTGCAGCCGAACACGGCCACCTCGTTCGCGGCCGCGCCCTCGCCGTGCACCGACGGGCACTCGGCGTTGCGGGCGGTCTCCTCCCGCTCCGCGTTCAGCACGCGGATGCCGGTGCGAGCCTCCGAGGTGCCGACCGTGCTGAGCAGGGTGCCGTCTTCAAGCTCGATGGACACGCCGTGGTGCGCGGCTTCGGCGGGGATGACCTCGGTGGCCGGCAGGTCGTCGGTGGCGTCCAGCAGTGCGGCGGTCTCGAAGATCGTGGTGTCGCCGGTGCCGTCGGCGTAGAGGATGGTCTTGTCGCCGTGCCTGACCACATGCCCGGCGGCCGGAGCCTCGAAGACCAGGTCGGTGAGCGCGGGGTCCGCGGTCTGGGCATCGCCGGAGGCATCGGTCCAGGTGCCGGTGTCGAGCACCCGGAAGCCGTCGGCGGTGGTGACCAGCACGTGGCGGCCGTCCCCGGCGGTGTTCAGCCGGTTGAATCCGGCCAGGGGCAGGTCGGCTTCGAGCTCGAGGGTGTCGCCGTCGAGCACGTAGAGCCCGCCGTCGTAGGTGAGGGCGACCCGGGGCAGGGCGGACGTGCCGGTGTCGGCGGCCGAGCCGGTGCCGGTGGCGCCAGGCGCGGCATCCGTCGAGGCGCAGCCGGTCAGGAGCAGGGCCGAGGCGGCGATGACGGCGGCGAAGGCCGTGCTGCGGTGTTGTGTTCTCATGTTTTCTTTTCTGTGTCGGAGGGCGCCCGGTTAAAGGGAGAGCCCGGTGGCGATGCGCTCGGTGTTGGTGCGCATCATGGTGAGGTAGCTGTCGGCGCCCGAGCCCGGTTCGCTGAGAGATTCGGTGAACAGTTCCACCACGGCCACGTCGAGGCCGGCCTCGTCGGCGAGCACCTGCACGAGCCGGTCGGGCTGGGAGGACTCGGCGAAGATGGTGGCGACACCGGCGGTGTCGATCGCGTCGACGAGGCTCTGCAGGTCTGAGGCGCTCGGTGCGGCGAGGGTGGAGCCGCCAGGGATCACGGCGCCCACGACGGTGAAATCGAACCTGTCGGCCAGGTAGCCGAAGACGTGGTGGTTGGTGACCAGGTTGCGGTGCTCGGCCCCGATGGCGGCGAAGGCCGTGGTCATCTCGGCGTCGAGGGCTTGCAGCTCGGTCGTGTAGGCCGCGGCCTGCGCTTCGATCAGGGCGGCATCGACGCCCGCCACGTCGGTCCGCACGGCCGCGGTGACGGCCTCGACGACCTCGATCACGCGGGCCGGATCGGTCCAGAAGTGCGGGTCGGCCGTGTCGCTGCCGGTGCCGGTGGCGTAGGGCAGCGGGTCGATCACGGTGCCCGCGGTGAGCATCGCCACCCCCGCCGTCTCCGCCGCGTCGAGCTGCTGTTGCAGGCCCTCCTCGAGTCCGAGACCGTTGGACACGACGAGGTCGGCGCGCAGGATGCGCGCGGCCTCCTGTGCGGAGATCTCGAACGAGTGCGGGTCGGAGTCGGGGCGCATCAGGGTGAGAACCTCGGCCTGGTCGCCGACGATGTTCTGCACGACGTCGCCGAGGATGTTGGTGGTCACCACGATGAGCGGCCGGTCGCCGGCCGGGGCGGCGCAGCCGGAGAGGGCGCCGAGGCCGAGGGCGGCGGCGAGGGCCAGGGAGAGGGAGCGCATCGGTCTACCGGCCCGTCTCGGCGAGGAAGCGTGGTTCGCCGTCGATGGGGAAGGTGCGGGCGATACGCGCGCCGTCGGCGAAGTCGATCTCGTAGACCAGCCCGTCAGCGGGGGCGTTCAGGTAGGCCCGGCCGGCGTCCACGGTGAGTTCGACGCCGGCGAGCAGCGCCTCGGCGCCGTCGGCGGCGAGGGTGGCGGGCAGCAGCGGCTCGGTTGCGGCAAGGGTGCTGCCGGTCGCCGCCTCGAGAACGAGCACCCGGCCGTCGTCGGCGAGGGCCACGACGTGTTCGGCGGAGTCGTCGACCGCGGCGACCTGCAGCAACGGGGTGTCGGTCACCAGCCGCGACCAGCGGCGCTCCCGGGTGTCGAGCAGCCAGGCGCCGGTGTCGCCGGCGACGGCGGCCACGGTGGGCCGGCCGGCGCGGTTGGCGAATTCGAGGGCCCGGTCGGCGTCGTTCACGCCGGCGGGGTACGGGATGCGTTCGAAGGTGATCGTGGACTCTGCCGTCCCTGCGCCCGCGCTGGCGGTGTTCGCCGTGGCCAGCAGGGCTCCGTCGGAACAGCCGAACACCACCCCGACGGCAGTGCTGATCGTTCCGGAGAGCTCGGCGCAGTCCGCGGTCGCCCCGGCGATCGGGGCGCCGGACGACGTGAGCACCTGCACGGCGTCGATGCCGTTCGTGGCGCTGCCCGGCGCATCCGTACGCCCGGCGATCACCCGGTCACCCACCGGAACCAGCGTGCCGGGGCCTGGCTCGACATCGATTCGGGCCAGCTCGGTGATCGTGCCGTCGCCGAGGTCGCCGGTGTCGAGGATCACGGCGGTGCCGGAGTCGGCGAAGCGCACGGTGGTGAGGGTGCCGCCGCCGGAGGTGATGCCGGCGCCGCTGCCGCTGACGGTGCCGACCACGGCAGGGTCGGCCCGGTAGTAGTGCTGGTGGTCTTCGTGGTCCACGGTCCAGGCGCCGCTGTCGACGATCGTGACGGTGCCCTGCTCGGCGGCCGCGGCGAACACGAAGCGACCGTCGGTGGAGACGCCGCTCACCCGGTCGAGGGTGGTGACCGAGGTGGAGGCGCCGTCGAGCAGATCGAGCAGGTCGAGGCGGCCGGTGGCGTCGACCGTGGCGAGGTGCAGCTGCGGTTCGGGCATTTCGGCGGCGCCGGCCACATAGCCGTGCGCGGCGCTCGCCGTGGGAGAGGAGGCCGGGCTCGCGGCCGGGTCGGCACAGGCCGTGATGCCCAGCAAAGCAACGGCGCCGAGCACGGATGCGACGGTTCGGGTGGTCAGGGGAGCGGTGGTCAGGGAACTACTGGGAGGCACTGGCGACTTTCTGGTCGGGCATGGAGGGGGCAAGGGCCGGCCGCGCGGCCGGCGGCGAGGCGGAGTGCGCACGGACGAGGCTGACGAGCCGGCGCCCGGCGGCCGAGACGGCGACGAGGCCCACGGACGCCGCAGCGATCGTGGCGCCGGCCGCGGTGCCGGCATGCCAGGAGACGAGGAGCCCGGCGATCACCGCCGCCGCGCCGAGCAGGGCGGCGAGCAGCATGATCGCGGGGATCCGGCGCACCCAGTGCCCGGCCGCGACGGCGGGCGCGAGCAGCAGGCCCACCACGAGCAGGGAGCCGACGGCGCCGTAGGAGGCGACCACGGCCAGAGTGACCAGGCCGACCAGCACCAGCTGGGCCAGCCGCGGGCGGAGGCCCAGGGTGCGGGCGAGGCGCGCATCGAAGGCCAGCGCCACGAAGGCCCGGTGGAACAGAGCGGCCAGGACCACGGTGACGGCGAGGGCGATGGCCAGCCCGGCCAGGTCGCCGGCCTGGATGGCGAGCACGTCGCCGAACAGGATCGCGGTGAGGTCCACCGCGAAACTGCGCGAATGCGACACGATGATCACACCGAGGGCGAGCATCCCCACGAAGAGCAGGCCGATGCTGGTGTCGGAGGAGAGCCGCCCGCGGCGGGTGATCAGGCCGACACCCAGGCTCATCACCAGCGCGCTCACGGCGGCGCCCACGATCACGGGCAGGCCCAGCAGCGCGGCGAGAGCCACACCGGGCAGCATGCCGTGCGCCATGGCCTCACCGAGGAAGGCCATGCCCCGCACGACCACCCAGGTGCCCACGACGGCGCAGATCGCGGCCACGAGCACACCACCGAGGAGGGCGCGCAGCATGAAATCCGCCGAGAGCGGGTCGGTGAGCCAGGTCATGACAGCGACTCTAACTGATAATGGTTCTCATTATTGATACGGTGGGTGCATGCAACCCTCTCGGACCTCCCCTCAGATCCCCGTGAATCCGCCGCGGATCACCGTCCGGAGCATCCGGGTGACTCATGGGCACACCGTTGCCCTCGACGGCGTGTCGGCCGCGATCGAGCCCGGCCGGGTGACCGCTCTGGCCGGCGCGAACGGGTCGGGCAAGTCCACCCTGCTCGGGGTCCTGGCCGGTATCCAGCCCTGGCAGGCAGGCCAGCGCCACGCGGTGGGCGCCGGCCGGATCGCGATGGTGGTGCAGCGGAGCGCGGCCCCCGACACGCTGCCGCTCACCGTGTTCGAGACCGTGAGCATGGGGAGGTGGGGCCGCCGGGGCCTGTGGCGGCCGCTGTCCGGCGAGGATCGCGCCATCATCGCCGACAGCATCGGCGCCCTCGGCCTGGCCGGGCTCGAACGGCGCTCGCTCGGAGAGCTCTCCGGCGGCCAGCGCCAGCGCGCCCTGGTGGCCCAGGGGCTTGCCCAACGGGCGGATGTGCTGTTGCTCGACGAACCTGCCGCCGGGCTCGACGGTGAGGCGTTGCTGCTCATCGACCTGGCCATCCGCGCCGAGGCCGACCGGGGCGTCGCCGTCGTCTGCGCCACCCACGACCCAGCGGTGATTCGCCGGGCCGACCGGGTAATCCGGTTAGCGGCGGGTGTCCTCGTCAGCCACGCAGCCCCGGGGGAGCACGGCGTCCGGAGTTGACGCGACGGCGCTCAGCCGGCCTGGGCCCAGGCCTCGCGCAGGCAGGCGAGCACGCCGGGGTCGAGATCGTCCGCGGAGTGCAGCTCGAGATGGTGCATGAAGTGGTTGAGCGTGGGCTCGACCACCTCCTTCCACCGCGACGAGGTGTCGAACCGGTCCAGGTCGACCGTGAGCACGAGCGGGGCCACGCTGCCGGAGAGGTACTGAGCCGGCAGCCAGGTCCACGCGAAGGAGCGTTGCCGGCGGAACGCGATCTGGCTCGTCGTCACGCGGACCTCGGCGTCACCGATCGACAGGACGGCCGCAGAGACCGCATCGAAGAGAGTCCGCGCGAGCGGATCGCGGCCCGCGAAGTACTGCTCGAGCGGGATGGTCTTCGCCAGTGCGGTCATGTGCGCCAGGGTAGCCCCGTCCGCCCGGTCGCGCCCGCACCGCTGGTTGAGCCCGTCGAAACCGGGTGAGTTGCCCGCCCAGACCCGCCACGGGCGCTCCGACGGGAGTAGCTTGGCCGCGGTAGGGCCGGCGGCCCGGCGTATCCGGGCAGAGCGGGTGCGCATCCACTAGCTGAGGAATGACCCGCCATGTTGCGAAAACTGGGCGTGAGCGTCGCCCGCCACCGACTCATCGCGCTGCTGTGCTGGGCGGTGGCGCTCGCCGCCTGCCTGGCCACGGCCCTGCTCGGGGTCACCGGGGAGAGTCTCTTCCAACGGCTGTCCAGCGCAGGCCCGTCGGTGGACGGTGAGGCCCAAGCCGCCACCGACCTGATTGAGGGCCCGGCCGACCAGCAGACCGAATCGCTCTCCCTGCTTGTGCACCCCACCGACCTGGCCTCACCCGACCTCGCCGCGATCCTCGACTCCGCCACCCTGCGCCTCGAACAGGTCGACGGGGTCGCCCAGGTGGTCAATCCGCTCGTCATCCCGCCGCTGCCCGACGGAAGCCCCAACCCGGCCGCCGCGCCGCTGCTCTCCGCCGACGGCGCGGGGATGCTCCTGACCGTGGCCATGGACACCACCGACGGAACCGTCAGTGATCCGCTGCTCACCTACGTTCAGCGGCGCCTCCAGGTGGCCGCCGACGAGATCGGCCAACTGGACCCCAACGCCCGGGTCGAGGTCGGCGGAACGCCCCTGATCGTGGAGTCCCTCGTCGCCGTCGCCGAGTCCGACCTGCAGAAAGGCGAACTGATCGCACTGCCGATCGCACTGCTGGTGATGCTGATCATCTTCGGCGGCTTCCTCGCCGCGGGCATCCCGCTGGTCGGCGCCATCGCGTCGATCATCGGGGCGCTCGGGATGCTCTACGCCTTCACCTACGTGTCGGACATCGGCATCACCGTGATGAACGTGATCACCGTGATCGGGCTCGGCCTGTCCATCGACTACGGCCTGCTGATGGTCAGCCGGTTCCGGGAGGAGTTCCGGGCCCGGGTGGGCGGCGGCGGCCCCGGCGCCCCGCCGGGCCCGCACGGCGAGCCGTTCGCGGACCTGCCGCCACTGAAAACCGGGGAGCTGGCCACCCTGCCGCACCACCGGCACAGTCGTCATGAACTGATGCTCCAGGCCGTTGGCGCCACGGTCAACACGGCCGGACGCACCGTGTTGTACTCCGGGCTGACCTTCGCGATCGCCACCGCGGGGCTGCTCGTGTTCGAACCGTCGATCATCCGGGCCATCGCCATCGGCGCCATCTGCGTGGTGCTCATCGCCGTCCTGACCGCGCTGGTCCTGGTGCCGGCGCTGCTCGGCTACCTCGGCGAAAGGCTGGTGCAGCCCGGCGTGCTCACCCGCATCCCCGGAGTCGGCCGGTGGCTCACCCGCTTCGGCGACATCGCGCCGGAGGAAGGCGTCTTCTCCAAGCTGGCCCGACTCGTGCAGCGGGCGCCGGTGCTCGTCGCGCTCGGCGGCACCGCCGTGCTCCTTCTGCTGAGCAGCCCCGTGCTGTCGATGACGGTCGCCAACAGCGCCGACGACGCCATCCCGCCCTCGTCCACCCAGTACGACTTCATCACCACCCTGAACGAGGAGTTCCCCCTGGCCACCGCGCCGCGGGTGCTGCTGGTGTCGAACACCGACGAGGCCGCGGCGGCCGACTGGGCGACAGAGGTCGCCACCCTGCCCGGGGTGACGGATGTGGCGCCGCCGGTCGACCAGAACGGCTACTGGGTGTCCAGGGTGAACGTCGACACCCACTAGGGCGACGACGTGGTGCGCCAGATCCGCGCCGACCGGCCGGCCTTCGAGAACTGGGTCGCCGGCGCCGACGCGCAGGCCGTCGACTACCTCGACTCTCTGGCCAGGGGAGCGCCCTGGGCGGTGCTGATCATCGCCCTCGCCACCTTCGTTCTGCTGTTCCTGATGACCGGATCGGTGATCATCCCGCTCACCGCCCTGGTGATCAGCGCGATCTCGCTGGGCGCGGCCGCCGGCGTCCTGGTCTGGGGGTTCCAGGAGGGCAACCTGTCCGGCCTGCTCAACTTCGACCCCGTCACCATCTCCGGCGTCGACGCCCTCGTGCTGACCCTGGTGCTCACCTTCGGGTTCGGCCTCGCCATGGACTACGAGATGTTCCTGCTCGCCCGGATCAAGGAGCACCACGACCGCGGCGAGAGCACCCGCTTGTCCATCGAGACCGGCCTGCAGAGCTCCGGCCGCATCATCACCTCGGCCGCGCTGATCATCGTGCTGGTCTTCGCGGGCTTCGCCACCGGGGAGCTGATGCAGATGAAACAGATCGGCACGGCCCTGGCCGTGGCGGTGCTGCTGGATGCGACGCTGGTGCGGATCGTGCTCGTGCCCGCCGTGATGACCTCCCTCGAGCGAGTCCTCTGGTGGGCCCCGCGCTGGACCGCCCCCATCCACACCCGCTTCGGCCTCAGCGAATAACAACACGTGCCGCGCACGGGCACGGACCGGCCCGGCCGGGCCGGCCGGGCCGGCGTGGTTGACTTGCGGCATGGCTACTCGGGGGCGCACGTCGCAGGACCGCGCCCCGGGCGGTGCCGGACCGTTCGCCTTCGCGCCGTTCCGCTGGCTGCTCACCGCCCGCACCATCGCCACCCTGGGCAACGCCGCCGCCCCGATCGCCCTCGCCTTCGCGGTGCTCGACCTCACCGGGTCCGCGGTGGACCTCGGCATCGTCGTAGCCAGCCGCTCCCTCGCCAACGTGGCCGTGCTGCTGTTCGGCGGGGTGATCGCCGATCGGCTGCCCAAGCACCTGCTGCTGGTGGGCACCTCCCTCGCGGCCGCGGCCACCCAGGCCGTGGTGGCCGCGCTCGTCCTGTCGGGCTCGGCCACCATCCCGTTGCTCGTGGTCCTCAGTATCCTCAACGGGGCCGTGGCCGCCGTCAGCTTTCCGGCCTCGGCCGCGATCGTGCCGCAGACCGTGCCGGTCACCGAGTTGCGCCCGGCCAACGCCCTGTTGCGGCTGAGCCTCAACGGCGGCGCGATCCTCGGCGCCAGCCTCGGCGCGATCCTGATCGCGGCGGTCGGCCCCGGCTGGGGACTCGCGCTGAATGCCGCATCCTTCGCCCTGGCCGGCATCGTCTTCGCGTTCGTTCGCACGCCCGACGCGCAGCGCACCGTCGCTACCGGCGGCGCCGCGCCCCCGGCCAGCGTCTTCCGGGAGCTGCGGGAGGGCTGGCAGGAGTTCTCCAGCCGCACTTGGGTGTGGGTGGTCGTGGCCCAGTTCGCCCTCGTGAACGCCGCGTTTGTGGGAGCGATCGCGGTGCTCGGCCCGCTCGTGGCCGACGAGAGTTTCGGCCGCGCCGCCTGGGGCCTGATCATCGCCGCCGAAACCGTGGGCCTCGCTCTCGGCGGGATGCTCGCGCTGCGTTGGCGCCCCCGGCACGCCCTGGGCATCGGGGTGGGCCTGGTCGCAGTGACGGCCGTGCCCATCGTGGGACTCGCGCTGGTGCCGCTGGTGCCGCTGCTCGTCATCGCCTTCCTCATCGGCGGGGTGGCCATCGAGCAATTCGGGGTGGCCTGGGACCAGTCGCTGCAGCAGAATATTCCGCAAGACAAGCTCGCCCGGGTGTACTCCTACGACGCGGTCGGCTCGTTCATCGCCATCCCGGTGGGGGAGATCCTGGTGGGACCGCTCGCGCACCTCTGGGGAACCACGCCGGTGCTGCTCGGCTGCGCCGCGGTGATCGTGGTCGCGAGCCTCGCGGCGCTCTCCGTCCGCAGCGTCCGCCGGCTCACCGTCGGCGTGCCCCCTGCCGACGCCCCGCCCGCCGTGGCTGCCGGCACCGATGCTGCTGTGCCTGCCGACCCCGCTCCAAGCCAGCCTTAACTGTTCCCGTTGCGGACATGTGCACCCGGTACGCCGGGTGCAAATGTCCGATTCGGCAACAGTTGCCACCGAGGTCGGCGGGAGGTCGGCGGGCGGTCGGCAGCAGCGGGGAGGTCGACGCTCAGTCGCCGAGGCCCAGGATGCTGACGCCGGCGTCGCGCAGCCCGGCCAGAGTCGGATCGTCGGCCGCGGTGTCGGTGATGAGGCCCGCGATCTCGTCGAACGGCAGCACCCGGTAGGGCGAGGCCACCCCGATCTTCTCGGCACTCGCCAACACGTAGGTGTCGGCCGCCCGGCCCGCCAGCGCCCGTTTCATCGCGGCCTCCTCCACATCTCCGGTGGTCAGGCCGGCGGTGGGATGCACCCCGGTGACGCCGAGCAGGAACAGGTCGGCGGTGATCGCCTGGGCGGCCTCGACCGCGGCGGCGCCGCAGGTCACCGCGGAGTGCTTGAACAGCCGGCCGCCGAGCAGGAAGACCTCGACGCCGTCGTGCGGCACCAGCGCGGCGGCGATGGTGGGGCTATGGGTGATGATCGTGCAGGTCAGGGTCGAAGGCAGCGCCTGCACCACCGCGAGGGTGGTCGTGCCGCCGTCGAGGATCACGGTGCTGCCCGGCATGATCAGCCGGGCCGCACGCGCGGCGACCCGGTCCTTGCTGTCGGGTTCCACGAGCCTGCGCTCGGCATACTGCGCCAGTGCGGGCGACACCGGCAGGGCACCGCCGTAGACCCGCTGGCATAGGCCCGCGGCGGCGAGTTCGCGCAGGTCGCGGCGCACGCTGTCGTCGGAGAGGCCCAGTTCTGCGGCGATCTCCTTGGCCACGACCTTGCCGTCCCTGGCGAGGCGGTCGAGCAGGAGTGCCTGGCGTTCCGCAGCGAGCATTTCGCGTTCCTTCCGAGTTGTGCATGTTTCTGCACGTTGTATTACTGTAGCGGACATGACCAGCTCCCTGATGATCCTGATCGCCGGCCCCTACCGTTCGGGCACCGGCGACGACCCCGTGCTCCTCCGCCAGAACCTCGCCCGCCTCGAAGAGGCCGCCTGGCCGATCTTCCAGGCCGGCCACGTGCCGATGATCGGCGAGTGGGTGGCGCTGCCGGTTCTCGCCAGCGCCGGGGTGACGGATGTGGCCCATCCGCTGGCCGCCGACGTGATGTATCCCACGGCCGAGCGCCTGCTCGAGAGGTGCGACGGTGTGCTGCGGCTGCCCGGCGACTCCCGCGGCGCCGACCAGGATGTCGCCATCGCCCGGCGCCGGGGCATGCCGGTGTACACCAGCCTCGCCGAGATCCCGGGCCTGACCGAAGCACCGGCGCACCGGTGACCCCGGTCGCACTCGGGCGACTGGGCGTCGACCTGCCGGACGGTCGGGGGCGCACCGGCCTGGACCAGGCCGGCACCGGCCTGCACGGCAACCCTGCCGTCACGGTCGAGCGGGTGGAGGTGACGTCCGACGGATGGCATGTGCTGCGGCGCACCACCTTCGGCTACCGGCGGCGCGATGGCCAGGTCGTCACCGAGCAGCGGGAAACGTACGACCGCGGCAACGGCGCCACCATCCTGCTCTATGACCCGGACCGGCGCACCGTGCTGCTCACCCGGCAATTCCGCTACGCCGCCTACGTCAACGGCCACGCCGACGGCATGCTCATCGAAACCGCGGCCGGGCTGCTCGACGACGACGCCCCCGAGGTGGCGATCCGCCGGGAGGCCGGCGAGGAGCTCGGCGTGAGGGTCGGCGCGGTGCGGCACGTCTTCGACCTGTACATGAGCCCGGGCTCGGTCACCGAGCTGGTGCACTTCTATCTGGCCGAGTACGGGCCGGCCGACCGGGTCGACTCCGGGGGCGGTCTCGCCGAGGAGGGTGAAGACATCGAGGTGCTCGAGCTGCCCATCGACGACGCCCTGGCCATGGTGGCCGACGGCCGCATCGTCGACGGCAAGACCGTCAGCCTGCTGCAGTGGGCGGCACTGGCCGGCATCTTCCAGGCCTGCACGAACCCGGCCTCCCGCACGGTGGCGAAGTCCGACTAGTCGGCCGGATGCTGACCGCGCGTGGCCACCTCGGCCTCGGCGAGCTCGGTGAGCTTCTCGAGACTCAGGGGCCACTGTTCGCCGAACATGCCCGCCCACTCATCGTCCACGTCCACATCCACCGTCAGGGTGGTGACCCCGTCGGCCTCGGTGAAGGTGTAGTTCTCGTGGGTGCCGATCAACCGCTTGGCGTCGTCACTGGTGGTGTCCTCGATGCCGTTCACGATCTGCCCGCGGTACTCGATGGAGAGGAACTCGTGCGGGCGGTGCTCGACGATCACCCCGACCATGCCGCCCTCGTCCCCGTCCTCGTCGCTGCCGAAAAACCGGATCTCGCTGCCGGGCAACCAGCTGCCGAGGAAATACGACCCCGGGTTGAACACGCTGGTCCACTGCCGGTAGGTGGCGTCGTCGAGCATCGTCTCCCAGACGATTTCGGCCGGGGCATTGATCTGGGTTGAAAAATGCATGGTTTCCATGGCGGGAGTGTAGCTCCGGTCTCGCGGCTGCGCAGCCGGTTCGGCTGCCCGCTGCGCCCAGGCTGCCTCGGCCAGATCCTTGAGCTTGGCCAGACCCTTCGGCCACAGCTCACCGAACAGTTCGGCGTAGGTGTCGGCGGTGTCCACGTCGATCGTCACCGTCGTCGCCCCATCGACCTCGCTGAAAGTGTAGGCCTCGCGCGCGCCGATCAGTTGCCTGGCCTCTCGGCTGGTGGTGTCATCGACGTCGTTCACGATCTGGCCCTGGTACTCGATCAGCACGAACTCGTACGGACGATGTTCGGTGATCACCCCGTACATGCCGTTGAGGCCGTTCAGCTCACCGCCGGGATTGCTGCCGAGAAACCGGATCTCGCTTCCGGGCAACCAGTCACCCTCGAAGTAGGAGTCCGGGTCGAACACGCTCGTCCACTGCCGGTAGGTGGAAGCGTCGAACATCGTCTGCCAGACGATGGCGGCCGGCGCATTCACCAGAATTGAGAAATGCTGCGTTTCCATGCGGTGAGTGTAGCTCCGGCCGCATCACGCTCCTAGGGCTCGGCACCGGACCCGAATGCCGGGAGTATGAGATTGTTCGAAAGTACCTTCCCATCCCATCCTGTGGATAACCCTGTGGACAGGGTGTGGAAAACCCCGGAATCACCGCGCTGAGGCTGTGGATTGGGCTGTGGAAAAGCTGGGGAGAGAGCTGTGCACTTCTCCGAAACGGCCCGGCGCGGCGAAGTCCGCTCCCCGCCTCCCGCGTGCTAGCACTCTCGAAAGCGGATTCGTCTGCGCGCGGCTCGGGGGCCGCCCGGAATTCCGTGGTCACGGCCGGGGGCGTGGAAGGTCTAGCCTGATCCTCAGCGGCACTGTGGCCGCGGGGGGCACGCACCGGCGCGGAGGCCCCGGAAAGCGGCCAGTGAGTTCGACGGATATGACACGATCGGCGGAATTCGATGCCTTCGGCCCCTGGGTGGACCGGGTGCACGACGCCACAGAGGTCCCCGGCCTGTACCGGGACTACCCGGTGGATTTTGTCACCAGCCGGCTTGTGCTCAAGGTGCCCCGCAACATCAGCCGGCGCGATGCGCTGCCCACGATGGACCTCTACGACCACCTGATCATCGCGGCCCCGGAGACGCTCGTCGTGCTGAGCCGCGCGAACGCCGACACCAGCGGGAGCCCCCGCGGCTACACCGAGAGGACCCTCGGCTACGGGGACGTCGTCGCGGTCACCGACACCATCGACCTGGTGGACGGTCGCCTCGACATCCTGGCCCGCACGGGCGAGACCCTCACCGTGCCGTACAACGGGTCGTCGCAACAGGTGATCACCCGCCTCGTCGACGTGCTGAGCGAACTCACGCTGGCGGCGCTGCGGCCCACGCCCGCCGTGACCATCCCCGAAGCGGATGCCCCGCCCGCCGACCTCGATCTGCTCGACCTGGGCAAGGAAGATGTGGGCCTGGTCACCTCGTACTTCGACGTGATGCGCCACGAGCTCGGGGCGACGCTGCTCGCCGCCCACGGCCGGACACTCTTGCCGCCCCGCGGCGGCCTGGTCAGTCGGGCCGTGCACGCCCTCTACCCGATGACCCTGCACGGAGCGGTGCTCTGCCGCACCGACCGTGAGCTGCACATCGTCGGCCGCAAGGGCTGGCTGGTGCGCGGAAACACCCCGGATCTGTCGCGCTCGCACACGAGCATCCCGTTGGCCGCGATCGATGAGATCGTGCTGGCGCCGCACCCGACCTACCTGGGCGCCTCCGTCGTCACCGTCCGCCTGGGCGCGGCGCGGATCGACCTGGTGCTGCCCGAGGGTTCGGCCGCCGTGCAGGCGCTCGTCCGGTAGCAGCTGCCGGGCCGAGGTCATTCCCAAGACCCATCCGCGCGGTTATCGTCGGTGATATGAAGCTCATCACCTACGCCGGTGGCACCATCCTCACCGGCGACGACGTCGCGGAGGCCTTACTCGACTACGTCACCGCACACTCCCAGGGTGAGGAGAGCATTGCGGTGGAGATCCAGGTGCTCGAACCCGACGGCAGCACCCGCACGCACACTCTCGTGCTCGGCCCGGCCACCGAACTGGACGTCGCCGATGTCGCGGAGGACTCGCTCGCGGGTGAGATCGCGCTCTTTCCCCTGCCGGTCTTCCCGCCCAGCCACATCCTCGCGGTGAAGGAGCCGTCGGCCGAGACCGAGGCGGAGGCCGAGGAGCACGCCGCGGACTTCAACAGGGCGGTCGAGGAAATCGACCAGGGCAGCGATGGGTTGTTCGACCGGTGAGAACCGGCGGGTGCCGAGTGTCATAGCCAGCGAGGCCACCTCGGCCTACACTCCGTCGTGAGACACCTGTCCGCGTCGGTCCTCGGATCGTGCGGGCCCTCCGGTCACGACGAGGAATGTGCAAAACGAGGAATGCGATGGGCAAGTTCATCTACGGGACGCCGGCGATCTCGGTGGAGATCGACGACCGCACACTCGCGCACCTCAAGGTCGTGATCGTGGCCAAGCTGCGCCGGGGCGAGAGTTTCGCATTCTCCTGGGAACGGTCCAAGGACTCGGGCAGTGGCCACAGCTCCATCTGGCTGAACCCCGCGGTACCCCTCGATTTCGAGTTCTCCGGCAAGCGGGAGCCCACCCTCAACCGCACCTGGATCGATGAACTCGTGCAGGTGGCGAACACCCCGGCCGGCCTGCGCATCCTCCCCGAACCGCCAGAGCGGACCCCGCGAGCCGAGTGACCCACGCGCCTCAGGTGAGGTCGTCGAAGTCGCCGCGCGCCCAGCCCCAGTGCCGGTCGGCCGATCGGCGCACCACGCCGCGGGCATCCGCCGCGATCACGGTGTCGAAGTTGCCGTACAGCCGGTCGAAGGTCAACCGCTCGAGGGTGCGGGCGATCCGCTCCACCACCGGACCCGACAGAGGCAGCCGGTTGGGGTAGCTGCGCATGAAGCTCACCGAGGTACGGTCGGGGTTGGCGAACACGGTGTCGCCGCTGAGCAGCACTCCCCGCCCCGCCGCGCCGGCCGCCCAGTGCAGCACCCCGCTGCCGGGGAAGTGTCCGCCCACCTGCATCAGCGTGACGCCGGGCAACAGGCGCACCTCGCCCGACCACGCCCGGATCACCGGGTCGGGCCTGGCCACCCAGGCCAGGTCGGCCTCGGCCACCAGCACGGGCGCGCCGCCGAGCGCCCTGCTCCACTCCACCTGCAGACCGAACATGTGCGGATGGCTGGCCACGATCGCGCGCACCGGCCCGCGTTCGAGCACCCGGCCGGCGATGTCGTCGTCCACGAAGCCGATCGGGTCCCAGAGCACGCTGCCCGTGGGGGTGGAGAGCAACTTGGTCTGCTGGCCGATGCCCACGGTCGGGGTGCTCTCGATGCCGAACAGGTCGGGTTCGAGCTCGAGGAGCTCGGCCCGGCAACCCGCCTCGTGCAGGTCGGGCAGCGTGGTCCACCGCTGGCCGTCGGCCGGCACCCACTGCCGTTCATCGGCGCAGATGGCGCAGACGCCGGTGTTCTCGGCGTGCTCGACGCCACAGGTGGCACAGATCCAGAAGCTCACGGGGTACCTTCCGCAGGTGTCACAGACGGATGTTGCCGTCAGTATGCCGCCGCGGCACCGAGTTGCCCACCCGCGGACGAGCTGCCCCGCCACATGCTCCCGTCCGTCCGGCCGCTCAGCGCGGGGTGAACGCCGCGTGGAACAGACCCCAGGCCCGTCGGGCCACATCCGGGCGGTCGGCGGCGTCGCTGCGGGCCAGCACCCCGGCCAGCATCGACACCGCGAGGATCACATCGGCGGTACCGACGTGTTCGCCGATCCGGCCGGCCGCCTGCTCGCGCACGAGGAGTCGGGCCACGACGATGTCGAGCCGGTCGGCCAGGTGCACAGCGCGGGGATCGTGGGCATCTTCCATCACCAGGTCGATGAGCGCGGTCGAGGCCAGCGCCTGTTCGATCACGCGGTCCAGCAGGTCGTCGAGGGTGCTCTCGGGCCGGTCCACGAACGTCTCGAGCGCCGCGAGGTTCTCGTCGAAGATGGCGATCGCCAGGGCGGTGCGGTCGGGGAAGTGCCTGTAGAGACTGCCCTGGCCGACGCCGGCCCGGCGGGCCACGGCGCTCAGTGGCGCGGAGAAGCCGTCGGCGGCAAAGACCTCCCGCGCGGCGGCGAGGAGCGCCCGCCGGTTTTCGGGTCCGGCACTCGGTCCCCGATTCGCTTTGGAATGTGTGCCCATCGAGGTAGGTTACATCCGGACAGTGTTGTCCGGATCGAGGAGGAGTCATGACCGCCCACTGGGATCGCGAAGTAGACGTACTTGTAGCAGGATCGGGTGCCGCGGGGTTGACCGCCGCCATCACCGCCGCCGACGCGGGACTCACCGCCCTCATCGTCGAGAGCACCGGCCGCTGGGGCGGCACCACCATGCTCAGCGGTGGCGGCCTGTGGATGCCGAACAACCCGTTGATGAAGAAGCTCGGCATCCAGGACTCCCGCGCCGACGCCCTCGCCTACCTGGCGGCGTCAGTCGGTGACGCCGGCCCGGCCAGTTCCATCGAGCGCCGAGAGGCCTTCGTGGATGCCGTGCCGCGCGTGTTCGGCCTGCTCGCCGGCCTCGGTGTGCGCTGGTGCGCGGCGAAGGACTACCCCGACTACTACCCGGACCGGCCCGGCGGCCGGGTCGGCCGTGGCATCGAGGTGCAACCCTTCGACGCCAAGCGCCTGGGCGACTGGGTGAAGTCCTCCCGCGCCGATGAGGGCATCCCGGCACCGTTGAAGACCGACGACGTCTGGCTGCTGTCCAGGGCCTGGTCCACGCCGAGCGGCTTCGTGCGCGGCGCCCGCTTCGTCTTCCGCACCCTCGGCGGCATCGTCACCGGCAAGCGCCTGCACGGGCTCGGCGGCGCCCTGGTGATGTCGCTGATGGAGATCGTGCGCCGGCAGGGCACCGAGGTGCTCCTGGACTCCCCGGTCACCGAGCTGGTGCTCGAGGACGGCCGCGTGGTCGGCGCGATCGTCACCACGCCGGCCGGACCGGTGCGCATCCGGGCCCGGGCCGGCGTGGTTCTCGGCGCCGGCGGCTTCGCCCAGAACCAGGAGTGGCGCCAGAAGTACCACGGCATGCCCGGCAACAGCTCGGCGGCCGCCGGCGACCAGGGCACCGCCATCGACGTGGGCGTCAAGGCCGGCGGTGCGCTGGCGATGATGGACGACGCCTGGTGGGGCTCCGCCGTGCCGATGGTCGACGGCACGGCTCAGTTCATGCTCTCCGAGCGGTCGATGCCGTTCGGCATCATCGTCGACCAGGCCGGCTCCCGGTACACCAACGAGTCCCAGAGCTACATCGACTTCGGCCACGACATGATCGAGCACCACCGGCACACGCCGACGATCCCGTCCTGGTTGATCGTGGACGTGCGGCACCGCCGCCGTTACCTGTTCTCGCCGCTGCTGATGGGCGGCAAGGCCCTGCGGGCCAACGGCATCGTCGTCACCGCGGACACCCTCGAGGAGCTCGCCGGCCGGCTGAACATCGATCCGGGGGCGCTGCGGGCCACCGTCGAGAGGTTCAACGGCTTCGCCCGAAGCGGGGTGGACCTGGACTTCGGCCGCGGCCGAACCGTCTACGACAACTACTACGGCGACCCGAGCGTCAAACCCAACCCCAACCTCGGCCCGCTCGAAAAGGGCCCGTTCACGGCGGTCAAGGTGGTGCCGGGTGACCTCGGCACCAAGGGCGGCCTGCTCACCGACGAGAACGGCCAGGTGCTCACCGAGGCCGGTGTCCCGATCCCGGGACTCTACGCCGCCGGCAACACCACGGCCTCCGTGATGGGCCACACCTACCCGGGTCCAGGCTCCACGATCGCCCCCGCGATGGTGTTCGGCTACCTCGCCGCCCTGCACGCGGCCGCAACTTCCGTCTCCGTCAACCCCGCGGAGACGGTCATCCCGAAAGAAAAGGAACCACTCGCATGACCCAGAGCATCCTCACCGCCGATTCCTCCGTAGGCTCCTGGCTCGACGACCCGATCGGCGGACCCATCCTGCGCGACCTGCTCGCCCAGGGCGGCCAGAGCGCCGACGCGCTGCGTCCGGTGCGCAAGCTCGCGATCAAGCGTCTGGTCAAGCTCAGCAAGGGTCAGTTCCCGGCCGAGCTGATCGACGACCTGGTGCGCAGGGTGGCGGCCGGTGACGTGCCCGCCTCCGCCGCGGCAACGGATGCGCCGGCCGCCGCCCCGGCCGCCGCCGGCGCCGTCGAACGCCCCGAGTGGGTCGAACGCATCGATGCGGGCCGGTTCACCGGCAAGACCGTCATCGTCACCGGAGCCGGTTCCGGAATCGGCCGGGCCACCGCCGCCAGGGTCGCCCGGGAGGGCGGCCGGGTGATCGCCGTCGACATCTCCGAGGAACGCCTCGACGATTTCGTGGCCGAGCTCGCCGGCGCCGACATCGTTCCAGTGGTGGCGAACATCACCGACGATGCCGCCATCGCCGCGATCGTCGAGGCCGCCGGCGGCCAGATCGACGCCCTCGCCAACGTCGCCGGCATCATGGACGACATGACCCCGGTGCACGAGGTGACCGACGCCGTCTGGCAGCGGGTGTTCGCGATCAACGTGGACGGCAGCATGAAGCTCATGCGCGCCGTGGTGCCGGGGATGCTCGAGCGCCAGTACGGCTCGATCGTCAACGTGGCCTCAGAGGCGGCTCTCCGCGGCTCCGCGGCCGGTGTGGCCTACACGGCGTCCAAGCACGCCGTCGTGGGGCTGACCAAGAGCAGCGCGTACATGTACGGACCCAGCGGCATCCGGGTGAACGCGGTGGCCCCGGGCCCCGTCATCACCAATATCGAGGCGAAGTTCGCGTCCGAGCTCGGTGCCCAGCGGGTGCGCGCCGGCATGGCGGTGCTGACCGACGCCGTCGAGGCGGATGCGCTCGCCGCGTCGATCACCTTCCTGCTCAGCGATGACGGCGTGAACGTGAACGGTCAGGTGCTCGCCAGCGACGGCGGCTGGTCGGTGGCCTAGCCGCCGGGTCTCGATGCTCCTATTGATTGTCAAGCGGCAATTTGGGTTGCTGAATGACGTTCTTGGACGGCGATGAGGATGGGGAAGATTTCTCGGGCGA
>NZ_JAXCHV010000022.1:0-55410 GCF_035984795.1 Cryobacterium sp. MP_3.1
GGTGATGGGGCCGAAGACCCGGAGGCGGCCCGACGACGAGAGCTACCTGATGCCCCGGCCGCGGCCGACCCGGCAGCCGACCCCGCCGGTGCCCGGGAACCCGCCGTTCTAGAAGCTGGAGGAGCAGCCAACGAGGCTACAGGAGCAGCTTGAAACCCACGTGGGAGGAGGCGAAGCCGAGGCGCTCGTAGAAGCGGTGAGCGTCGAGACGGGAGGCGTCGGAGGTGAGCTGTACCAGCCGACATCCGCGTCCGCGCCCGTACTCAACCGCCCAGGTCAGCATCTCGCTGCCGAGGCCGTTGCCGCGCAGGGCGGCGCTCACGCGCACCGCCTCGATCTGCAACCGAGTCGCCCCGGACCGGGCGAGCCCGGGCAGCACCGTGAGCTGTTGAGTGGCCACCACCTTCCCGGCGGGATCGTCGACGACAACGAGCAGTTGGTCTGCCGCTTCGTCGATCGCGGTGAAGGCAGCCAGGTAGGGCGCCAGATCCTGCGCCGCGGTGGATTCCTCAGCGGATCGCAGGTGGTCGTCGGCGAGCAGGCCGATGATCGCGGGCACGTCCTCGGCGAGCGCCCGTCGCAGGGTGAATGGTCCGCCTGGTAGGTCGAAAACTGCCTCAGTCATCCATCCAGCATGCCAGTGCACGTTTGTCTGCGCGGGCCCGAAATGCCGCACGCCCGGACCGCCGCCGCCCACGACAGGTGGGCGGCGGCGATCCGGGCGTGTGCCGATGCCTCGGCCGGTTAGTAGCTGTTCGAGAAGACCGGAGCGCCGTCGACCATCTTCACGGTCCCATTGACCGAGAAATTCATGGTTGCCGTTTCCGGCGACGCCTGGCCCCGATAGTCAGTGTTCGTGTAGGTCACGGTCGCCGAGCCACGATCTTCCGTGGCGAGGTACCACTCGTTCTTGTACGAGCTGCCCAATGACGTCACGGCCGGCTCGTCGATGGTCCAGACGACATCGGTGATAGTGCCGTAATCGAACACATAAATCGGGCAGTCGTCGGCATTCAGCACCTTCTGCGCCACGCAGCCGGCGAGATATTCCGCCACCTGCTCATCAATGGACGAGGTGAACTTCGCCGTCGGTTCGAGCTTCAACTGCGCACTACCTGATGACACAACCATTCCGACCTGGACCGTCTGCGGCTCGGCTGCAAGCCACTCGGCGTCCCCTGCGCTGCCGATGACATAATCTCCGGCGAAGGCGAGAACCTCCAGATAACCGGACTCCTGGACTTCACTGGTCAGCTGAATGACGGTGCCGTTGACATCGACCGATTCGATACCCGGCGCGACGGAGACCGACACCGTCGGCAGCCAGACCGGGTCCAGGGTCCAGTTATCGAAGAACAGGGCCGTCTTCCCGGACTTCGTCAACGTGTAGCTCGCATCCTCCTTGACCCCGTCCAGGTCGACGTCGGCAGTCACCGTGGCGGTATCGCCTGTGGTGCTGACGTCGGTGATCGTGAATCCGGTGATCCGGCCCTCGGTCGCCTTCAGCACCTTGTCGGTGAGCAGCACCCCCTGCTCCCCGGAGCCGTCGACATCACCGATCGCCACGGCAGCCGATGCGTCACCGGCCACGAGCGCGTCCAGGTAGCTTTCCACCTGGTTCTGTGGGCTGTAGACCATCTGATTGACGATCGAAACGGCGATGGATGCGCCGAGCACCACGACGACACCGGCCCCGACGGCGGCGAGCACGATCTTGACCCGGCGCTTCTTCTCCGGGGTCATCGGCACGGTCGCGGCAACACCAGCATGCTGGGGCGGGACCACGGCGGGCTCTCCAGAGCCGACGGGCACTCCGGTCGCGCCGGGAGCGGCGCTGGCGACGGAAACCTTGGTCGGCTCCGGCAGCACATACGTACCGGGCACGGCGAACGGCACGCCGACCAGTCCGGTGATCTTGGCCGACCGGGTGAGGACGGCGGCGGGGAGGAGCTGCACCACGGTCGGGGCCGCGAAGACCGCGACGACCTCGACGAGGGCGCCCAGCGCGGCGAAGACGATGAATGTCCACGCGGCCAGTCCGACGACGCCGGAGGCAGCAGCAGCCCCTTCGATCAGGGAACCGGCACCCGCGAGAAGACCGTCGAGGCTCTCGCCTGCGCCGGCCGTGTCGACACTCGTCCAGCCGCCGATGCCACCCACAGTCGAGATGACGATGCCCGCGACAGCGAACGACACCACCGTGGTCACCCACGACATGGCCGCAGACAACCTCAGCTGCCCGCGACGAAGACGCAACACGGTACCCGTGACCAGGATGAGCAGTAGGTTGACCACCAGGATCAGCACTGTGGCCCAGCCGGGCAGCTCAGCGGGCATCCAGAAGCTGTTCGACGAACCGGTCAGCCCACCCAGGGCGGCCAGAGAACCACCGAACGTGAGCGGTGCGAGGTTCACGAAGCCGAGGCCGTCGACCACAGCGGTCGGAAGCCAGAAGAACGCGGTCAGGAGAGCGTTGACGCCGCCGTTGATCACGGACCAGACCAGCAGTCCCACGGTGACCAGAACGGCGAGCACACCGAGGTGCAGCCCGACGACCGGCAGCGTCGACCGCACGGATGCGAACACGGTGGTGGCGGCCGGTGCCACGACGGCAGGCGTGATGCCGGCGGCTGCGCGGGCCACCCGGGCCCGGGCGACATACGACGCGAGGGTGCCCAGAACGAGAGCGCCCAGGAAGGCCGTGAATGACGCTGACGTTGCGGTCCCGGTGGCGGTCGTGAATCCCAAGTAGCTTTCGGAACCGTCACCGAGGACATAGGTGAGCGGTGTGACGGCCGCGACAATGACGACAAGAATCGCCAGCATCACACCGCTGAGCGCCGACAGCAACCAGCGGATGCCGCGCGTCCGGCTCGGCGCGATCCGTTCGTCCCTGCGGGCCACGAATGCGGTGGCGATGATCAGGAAGGCGGTGACCAGCAGCGGAAGCCAGAGCACGGAGACGGCGGCCGAGATCCCCATCACCGTGGCGCCGATGGTGAGCGTGCCGGCGACGGCCAAGCCCACGATCTGAGCGGGCGCCTGGAAGGCCAGTCCCCAATCGAGGGATGCGTCAGCGGCGGCGACGAACACCAGCAGGGTGAACACCAGCGCCAACAGCCAGGTGGCGGCGTAGACGACTACCGGGGCGACCGCGGCGGCGATGAACCGTTCGGCCGGGATACCCCGCACCATCGAGGCGACGCGGGTGCCGACGGTCGGTCCGGTCGGCGCCGGTATGGTCGGCAGCGTGGCACCCGGAGTACCGTACGGAGCCGCGACCGGATCAGCCGGCGCGGGCGGCGCAGCGGCCGGATCTGCTGCCGGATCTGCTGCCGGTTCTGCTGCAGCGGGCGGCTCAGTGGCCACCGCGCTTTGGTCTGTATTGTCTGTGCCCGTTCCGGAATCGTCTCCGGAATCGGGATTCCCACCCAATTGTAAATTATTCATGCTTCCCCCAGTTATCGTTTCGAAGCGTATCGCAAAAAAATAGCTGGCCAGCGGCCAAGTCCGTTCCCCGTGTAACGATCGGAACACACCACTCTGCACCGGCACAATGGACCAATGCACATCACGGACGTCACCCCCGCCGATCTTGATGCCGTGACCACCCTCTGGGAGGAAGCCGGCCTCACCCGCCCGTGGAATCCGCCCGCCACCGACCTCCATCGCGCGCTGGACGGATCGACATCAACTGTGCTCGGCGCCTTTCGCGACGGCAGACTGGTCGGCACCGTGATGGTCGGCCACGATGGCCACCGCGGCTGGGTCTACTACCTGGCCGTCGCCGCGCCCGAGCGCGGCATGGGTCTCGGTCGCCGGCTGATGCAGGCCGCCGAAGCCTGGCTGGTGGAACGCGGCGCCGTCAAGCTGCAGCTCATGGTGCGAGAGAGCAACACCGCCGTCACCGGTTTCTACGACCGGCTCGGCTATGCGGATGCCGACGTGCGCGTCCTCGCGAAACGGCTGGACTGATCTCACTCCCCGGCAGCCGGGGTGCTTGGTTTTCCACCGGGAGCGTGATTCGCTGGGGTCATGTCGAATCAGGGGAACTCACCCGACGAGCCCGTCGGCGCCACCGGCCTGCCGATGTTCCCGCTCGGGTCGGTGCTCTTCCCCTACATGCCGTTGCAGCTGAGGGTGTTCGAAGAGCGCTACCTCATGATGCTGGCGAGCATCCTCGAATCGGAGCCCGCCGAATTCGGGGTAGTCCTCATCGAACGCGGCCAGGAAGTGGGCGGTGGCGAGCACCCATTCAGTACCGGGACAGTGGCGCAGGTGCTCGAGCTGGTGGCGCCTGAGGGGTTCGTCGGCCTCGTCGCGCAGGGAGACCGGCGCATCGAAGTGATCGAATGGCGCCAGGACGCCCCGTACCCGCAGGCCGTGGTGCGGGAGCTGCCCGCCCTGGTCTGGGACGACGCCCTCACCCCGCTGCGGGTGCTCGCCGAGCAGACCGTGCGTCGCACCCTGTCGCTGGCCAGCGAGTTCACCGACGACGCCTGGTCGGCCAACGTCGCCCTGTCGGAGGACCCCGTCGAGGCCGCCTGGCAGCTGGCCGGCATCGCCCCGGTGGGTCCGCTCGACCAGGTCGCCATGTTGCGGTCCACCAGCATGGCCGGCCTGCTTCGGGCGATCTTCGACCACACCGAAGCGGCCGCCGACGCGTACCGGGTGCCCGGCCCCGGTGAGATGGACGCGGACGACTTGAACACGGATGACCTGGACCCTGACGACCTGGATCCGGACGACCCGAAGGCCTGACCCTTACGAGCAACCGCGGCCGGCTCGCCATCAGGGCGGCTACTCGCGGGTGAGGCTCTCCACCGGCGAGCGCCGCGCCGCCCCACCGGCCGGCACGACCGTGGCGAGCAATCCGGCCACCAGCGCCCCGAGCAGCACCATGGCGAGTTGGGTCCAGGGCAGGTGCACGGTCAACGCGAGTTTCTGGGCCTGCAACGACACGGCCGTCAAGCCGGCCCCGGCGTACACAATCCCCAACCCGATGCCGCACGCTGCGGCTACCACCGTGATCAGCGTCACCTCGATACCCAGCGTGGTTCGAAGCTGCCCGCGGGTCAGGCCGAGGGCACGCAATAACGCGGACTCGCGCCGCCGCTCGTACACCGACAACGCCATCGTGTTGGCCACCCCCACGCAGGCGATGACCACCGCCATCGTGAGCAGGGCCAGCACGATGAGCAGCATCACATCGAGTATCTGCTCGTAATAGGTGCGCTCAGGCGCGCCACCGCCCACGGTGAACTTATCGCTCACCGAGAGGATGTCGGTGCTCAGCTGCTGAACCTGGCCGCTGGTGATCCCGTCGCCCAGCCTCAGCTGCACCTGCCCGGTGACCGGCGCTGCCACCAGGATGAGGAGGTCGGTGTGGGTCAGGGTCGCTTGCTTGCGCGCAGCGCTTTCCTCGAGCGTCACCGTCAGTTCGGCGCTGCCGACGTCTCCGGCCACCGTTACGCTGTCGCCGGTCTGCAGAGCTCCCGCGTCGGCGGGATTGAGCAGCAGCTGGCCGGGCTCCGGCACGACAACGCTCGAGCGCGCCACCTGCTGCGCCCGCGCCGAGTCGATGCCTCGAGCCTGCATCAGCACGGGTGTTCCGGCGGCCGGGGAGATGGTGACCCGGGCCGAAGCCACCGCTGTCGCGTCCTCAACGTCGGGCATCGCACTGATGCCGTCGATCTGCTCCGCCGTGATGCCCGCCGGGTCCACCGACTGAACGGTGAGGTCGACCGGCCGTTTCTCATCGATCTTGTCGCCGATCGAGGTCCGCACCGACGTGACACCGACGACCATCATCGTCACCAGGGTCACCCCGACCAGCAGGGCCGCAGCCGTCGACGCCGTGCGGGCCGGGTTACGGGTGGCGTTGAGAGCGGCAAGCCGGGCCGGCACCGACGTCCAGCCGATCGTCGATCCGACGATCCGTACGATCCACGGGATGAACAGGGCCGACGCCAGCAGGATTCCCAGAAAACTGATCACGCCCGACACGACCGCCAGGGTCAGACCGGACCGGGTGGCCCCGACGAACAAACCTGTGCCGCCGAGCCCGATGAGGGCCAGGGCGACGACCGCGCCGACGAGTTCCTGGCGCATGCCGACCGGAGCAGCGATGGCGCGGAGGGCTGCGACCGGTCGCACCCGGGTGGCCCGGTGGGCCGGTGACAACGCAGAGGCGAGGGTGAGCAGCACCCCGATTCCAAACCCGGCGGCCAACAGGACCGGGTCGATCACGAGCCGGCCGAGGTGCACTCCGGATGCGCCGTCACGGCTGAGTTCCGCCAGGATGTGCGCCCTGGCCACGCCGATTCCCACCCCGAGCGCGGAGGCCGCCAAGCCCAGGATCAGCGCTTCGCCCAGGATCAGCCGGCGCACCTGGCCGGCACCGGCGCCGACACACCGCAGCAGGGCCAGCTCCCTGGTGCGCTGGCTGACCAGCACCTGGAAGGTATTCGCGATCACGATGGCGGCCACGAACAGGGCGATGGCGGCGAAGGCCAGCAGGATGCTCGTGAGCACGGTGGCGCTGCCGGAGAGCTGCGCGGTCTGGTCGTCGACGGCCTCGGCCCTGGTCTGCACCACGATGCCCGATGCTCCGGCCACGGCTGCGGAGACCGACGCCGCGACGGCATCCGGCCCGGCATCGCCGCCGGCGACGAGGATCGACGTCGACAGGCTGAACAGGTCCGGATCGGTGAGAGCTTCGCCCTGCATCAGGAGGGTGGGTCCGCCGGCACCCACACCGGCGGCCTGCTGCGCGGTGATGCCCACGACAGTCACCGCGGTGGGGCTGACCCCGGAACCGACGGCGGCGACGGTCAGGGTATCCCCCTCGGCCACCCCCACCGATTCGGCGGTCGCCCGGTCGAGGGTGGCCTCGGTGAGCGCCTGGGGCCAGCGGCCAGCGGTGAGCGTCTGCCAACGCACCGACTCGTCGAGCACCGCGCTGATCTGCCCCACGCTGCGGGTCTCGCCGAACCTGAGGTCCACATAGGCCAGCCGTTCCACGTCGGCAGCGGCCACCCCGGGGGCCGCCTGCACCGCCGGGAGGAGGGTGAGCAGCACATCGGTGGAGGTGCGCGGATCGGAGCTGGCCATCTCGGCCACCGTCTGGGTGACCAGGACGTCGGCCCTGGCCATGCTCGCGGCGAGGGACTCCTCGGTCGTGCGAGTGAAGGTGGCCGAGAGGGTGAGCGTCGCCACGACGAATCCCACCGAGAGCGCCACGGCCAGGCCGGTCGCCAGCAGCCGGGCCAGGGTGGCGCGCAGGCCCGAGAAAAGGACCCTGATCACGGGGTCGACCGGACGGCCGCGTGGCCTGCACCGTGCAGCGCAACACCGTGCAGCGCAGAGAGCACGGAGTCCACCGTCGGAGCGGGCAGCTCGCCCGCGAGGCGCCCGTCGCCGAGGAGCACAACACGGTCGGAGGCCGCGGCCGCGACGGCATCGTGGGTGACCATGATGACGGTCTGGCCCCACTGGGTGACACTTGTGCGCAGGAGCGCGAGCACCTCGGCGCCGGCCACGGAATCGAGATTGCCGGTGGGCTCGTCGGCGAAGATCACGGCCGGCCGGCTCAGCAGCGCCCGAGCGACCGCCACCCGCTGCTGTTGCCCGCCGGAGAGTTCGTGCGGGCGATGCTTCAACCGGCCGGTGAGGCCAAGGGTCTGCACGACCTCTTCGAACCAGGCCTTGTCCACCCTGCGCCGCGCCAGCCCCAGCGGAAGAACGATGTTCTGCCTGGCGGTGAGTGTGGGTACGAGGTTGTAGGCCTGAAAGACAAATCCGATCTTGTCCCGGCGAAGTTTGGTGAGCCCGCGATCACGCAACCCGGTGATCGGGGTGCCGTCGATCCAGACGGTTCCGCTGCTGGCGGTATCGAGCCCGGCCAGGCAGTGCATCAGGGTGGACTTGCCCGACCCCGACGGTCCCATCACGGCCGCGAACTGGCCTCGGGGAAAATCCACGGAGACATCGTCGAGGGCGGCGATCGCCGATTCCCCTCGACCGTAGGTCTTGCGCAGCGCCCTGGCCGCAACCGCGTTGTCGCCCGTGCTGTGAGATCCAGTCATTGCATGTCCCCCGCGTGATAACGACACTCAGGGGTGTGCTTCCGTCAGGGTGCCCCCACTGGCACAGCCCCCGTTTGGGTTACAACACTACGCCCGTTGCCACCTGCGGTTTACCGCTGTCGAGCACTGTTGAGCGCCGTTGAGCGCCGTTGAGCGCTGGAGCATTCCGGGGCAGCATGGGGGCATGCCCTCTCCAGCGTCCTCTCCCTCGTCCTCACGGTCAGTCGGCTTCCCGATCCCCCGCCACGACCGTTTCCCTGATGGGTCGGTCAAGGCCAGCGGCTTTGAACTCGACGGCAAACTCCACGGACACTGGGAATGGTTCCGCCTCGACGGTTCGCTGTTGCGTTCCGGTGAGTTCGACCTGGGTCACCAGGTGGGCTTGTGGCGCACCTGGGACCGCACCGGGCGCCTCGTGAAGGAGACCTCGTTCGGCCCGTCCACCCCGGGCACCAGCCCCGCGGACCCTGCTACCCGGTGATGACATGGCCGGCAACCGGATCGGCACCGGCACAACATTCGATGCCGATGTCTTGATCGTGGGCGCCGGGCCCACCGGGCTCGCCCTCGCCCGAGAGCTGCACACCCACGGGGTCACCGCGATGATCGTCGACAGGGCAGCGGATGCCGCGCACGAGTCCCGCGCGCTGGCTATCCAGGCGCGCACCCTCGAGGTCCTCGCCCGCAACGGCCTTGCGGACGACCTCGTGAGCGCCGGCAACCCGACCGGGACGCTGCTGCTGCACGGGCGCGACCGCCGCCGCCGAGGCAGCCTGAGCGCTGCGCCCGCTCACGCCGTGTCCCTGTTCGACGAGGCATTCGGTGACACGCGCTTCCCGTTCCTCCTGTTCCTCTCCCAGGCCGGCACCGAACGAGTGCTCGTCGACCGCCTGGCCAGCGCGGGCGTCGGCATCCGCCGGGGTCTCACCCTGACGGGCCTGAGCCAGGACGATGACGGGGTCACCTGCACCCTCGAATCCCCCGGCGTACCGCCCAGGACGGTACGCACCCGCTATCTGGTGGGCTGTGACGGCGCGCACAGCGCGACGCGGCACCTGGCCGGCATCGGTTTCTCCGGTCGAGCCTTCCCCCAGCGCTTCCTCCTCGCCGATCTGGAGGCCGACGGTCTGGAACCAGGCCGGGTGCACGTCTACCTGTCCGGAGCCGGTCCGCTCTTCCTGTTTCCTCTCGGCTCGCCGGCCGGCTGGCGGCTGCTGGTGATGCTGCCGCCGGGCAGCCGCACCGGCCCCGTCACCCTGGCCCTCGCTCAGGCAGCCGTCACCCGGTACACCCGGGACACCATCGTGCTGCATCACCCGGTCTGGCTCACCGAATTCACCATCAGCAGTCGGCTCGCTGATACCTTCGCGCGGGGCCGGGTATTCCTGGCCGGCGATGCGGCCCACATCCACAGCCCGGCCGGCGCCCAGGGCATGAACACCGGCATCCAGGATGCCGTGAACCTCGGCTGGAAACTCGCCCTGGTCTGCCGGGGCGCCGCCGACCCTGCACTGCTCGGGAGCTACGAACAGGAACGGCTGCCGGTGGCCCGCTCGGTGCTGGCCGGCACCAACCGTGCCTTCACGGTGGCGACCGGCCAGCATCCGGTGCTGCGTGGCCTGCGGGCCGGCCCGGCCGTGCCGGTGGCCACATTGCTGCTACGCAGCCGGACGGCACGCCGCACCGGCTTTCGGCTGATCTCCGAACTGGGCATCCATTACCGGCGCAGCTCGCTGTCGGTGGACGGGGTCCCCAGCCTCGACCGGGGGCCGCGGCCGGGCGAGAGATTCCCGCAGCCCGGGATGGGCGCGGCTCCGGTGTCTTCCGTCAGGACCGCAGCCGCCGATCACGGCGCGGCACCGGGCCCGCCGGTGTTCCGGATGCTGCTCTGCGGGCCGGCCACTGAGTGGCCCGATGCCCGGGTGCGGGAGTTTCAGGCCCGCTGGGTGCACCTGCTCACCGTGGAACTGACCCCGTCCGCACCGCGATCCCGCTGGTCGGCCGCTCCGCGCGTCGCCGACATCTCGCGCCGACGATCCGCCCCCGACCAGTATCTGGTGCGCTGGGACGGCTACGTCGGCTACCGCGCAGCCGGCGCTGACCTTGACGGCGCCGAGGCCTACCTGCTGGGGATCGGCGCTCGACCACTCCCGCCGTGACCGGGGGCGGGCTCGGCGGGGTCTGCTCCTCGACCGATGAACCAGTAGTAGCCGTCGGCGTCCCGCCGCACCAGGTCGCCCGTGAGGTACCAGCCTCCGACGAAGCGTCGCCGGTACCGGGCGTCGTCCCGCAGGTAGCCGCGGAACATCGACGGCCAGTCGGCGCGAAAGGCGAGCTCGCCGATGGCATCCGGTTCGGTGAGCAGGACCACCCCTCCGTCGTCCCCGCGCACGAACCGCCCGTCGGCGTCGGTGAGCAGCACGGCGGCCTGCACCCCGGGTAGCGGCCGGCCGAGCGCGCCGGGCCGGATCGGACTGCCCGGGAAATTCGCGAGCATGATGCCACCGGTCTCGGTCTGCCGCCAGGTGTCGTGCACCGGCCGCCCGAACGTCTCCTGGGCCCAGGCGAAGACCTCCGAAGGGAGCGGTTCGCCACCGCTGGCCACGTGGCGCAACGCCCTGAGGTCGTACGTGGCCGCGAGCGCGGGGCCGGCCGCCATGAGCATCCGTAGCACTGACGGTGTGGTGTACCACACCGTCACCCGCTGGTCGGCGAGCACACTGTAGGTACGCTCGGCGTCGGGCTCTCCCTCCACGATCAAGACTGTCGCCCCGTGGACCAACGGCGTGATCACGCCATGCGAATTGCCGCTGACCCAGCCGGGGTCCGCAGTGCTCCAGTAGACGTCCTTCTGGTGCAGGTCGAGGGCGTAGAGGCCGGCGACAAAGAGCGAGGCGACGGCATCATGCACGTGCACCACACCTTTGGGCGGACCCGTCGTGCCGCTGGTGAAGTGCAGCATGGCCATGTCCTCCGACTGCATCGCCACGATGTCGCCGTACGGCGGGGCATCGCGCATCAGCGCGACCAGGTCGACGGTTCCCGGGTCCGGTTCTCCGTCGGCATCGATGAGGAGGACCTGCACCAGCTCGGGCAGTTCTGCCCGCACCGGCGCGACGGTTTCTCGGTACAGCTCGCGGGTGGTCACGAGCGCCCGCCCAGAGCCGCGTTTAAGTCTCTGCCGCCCCTGCTCGGGGTCGAAGCCGGAGAACATCGGGCAGAACACGCTGCCGTTCTTGAGAGTGCCCAAGGCGGCCACGAAGAGTTCGGGTATGCGTCCGCAGAGGGAGAAGACCCTGTCCGCCCGCTCGATTCCCAACCGCTGCAGCACACTGGCGAAGCGTCCGGTTTGTTCGGCGAGCTCGGCGTAGCTGAGCGGGTGAGCTGTGCCGTCCGTGCGCACGAACCGCAGCGCATCGTGTCCGGCGAGCGCTCCGGCAGCGTGGCGGTCCACGGCTTCGTGGGCGATGTTGACACCCCGGCCGTCCGGCAGCCCCGACAGCACCTGTCGCACCCGGTCCCAGCTGAACTCCACATAGACCCGCCCGTAGTCGACCAGAGTCGGCCGCACCACGAAGGACGCGGAGTCTGTGTCAAGCGGGGGCCGCGCCGGCGCGGGGTCTGAGGCGTTTGATCCTGCCGTCATGCCCCCATAGAACTCCTGCTCGGCCACCCGGCATAGGGGCCGGCCACAGCAACAGGGCGGTCAGCGCAGCAGGGCGAGGACGATCCGCAGCGCCACGACAACGAGCGTCGCTCCGGCCAGCGCCAGTGCCGCGACGGTGAGACCCCGACCTCTGGCTCCCGCGGGAATGACCCTGTAGGCCTGCATGGTGAAGTAGAGGCCGACGGCGCCGATGACGAAGGCCGGAATCGGGTACACCACGGCGACGACGAGACCGAGCAGGGCAGCCCAGAAGCCGGGTACCCGGCCGGGCGCCTTCGTCCAGTCCGCCCGAGGGGCGCCCATGGCGAGGAGGCGGTTGCCGTCCATCTTGGCTCGGGGATCGTTCACTGTGGAGCTCCTTCGAGGGTCCGTTGGACCGGTTCGGCCGCGACCACTCATCGCTCCCATTCTCGTGCATCCGATGCGCCGGTGGACGACAATCAGCCGCGGCGTCGTCCGGCTGCCGCCTCCAGCTCCAGGGGGGTGACCCTCGCCAGCGGAATGTTGAGGAAGTCGACCAGGGGCGCCAGCACCCTGAACCGTTCGACGACGGTATCGACGAAGCCGTCGGTGAGGGCAGACTGCCCGGGCAGCTGTGCGAAAAGCGCCCAACTGCGCACGCGAAGCAGGTCGGCGGCCGGATGCTCGGCGGGAAAACCCTTGGGGCCGCGAATGAGCGGCCGGCCGGCCAACGGCTCCGCCAGCCGGGTCAGCGACTCGTCGGCGAGCAGGCTGCGCATCTCGTCATGGTGGTCGAGCAGGTACTCGCGAATCGCGTGCAACTGGGGCGAGCCCGGCGAGTAGGCGCCGGCGGCAATCATCACGCCGTGCACCCCCACCTGCACGAAGAATCCGGCACCGCCGGCCTTCTCCAGGCCCTGCCGGGGCCAGTTCGCCGCCAGATGGGTCTTGTACGGGGTCTTGTCGTTCGAGAACCGCACGTCGCGGTAGATCCGCAGCATCGCCTTCGGCGCCGGCCGCAGATAGTCGGGCGCGACCCCCGCCAACTGCAGGTTGATCGCCTCGATCACCGCGAGCATCCGGGCCTTCAGCTCGGTCTCGTAGACGCCCTTGTACTCCTCGAACCACTCACGGTTGTTGCGGTGTTCGAGCTCCTCGAGAAAGTCGAACGCCTGCTCGCTGAAATGGGGACCCACCTGCACGCTCCTTCGATCACGTCAGTCCATTGTCTCGCGGCCACCTCCGAGCCCGTTCTTGTGCGGGCCGCCTTGAACGCCCCGGCCCACCGGACTAGATTCACTCCATCCGCGCCATCTGGCACCTCCGGCCCCACCTCAATCGGCTCCCGAAGGGACAATCATGACCAGCGAACCGGCAACCCCCGACACCATCGTGCTCATCCACGGGCTCTGGATGACGCCCCGCAGCTGGGAACACTGGGTTCCCTACTACGAGGCCAAGGGCTATCGCGTGATCACCCCCGGCTATCCGGGCTTCGAGATCGAGGTCGAGGCCCTGCGGGAGAACCCCGCGGTCATCGCCGACCTGACCGTGCCCGAGACCGTCGACCACCTCGCCGACGTCATCGGCGCCCTCGACACTCCGCCGATCATCATGGGCCACTCGTTCGGCGGCACCCTCACCCAGCTCCTCACCGCCCGGGGCTTGGGCGCGGCATCCGTCGCCATCAACTCCGCGCCAACCGAGGGCATCCGGATGACCCCGCCGTCTCAGATCCGGTCTCTCTTCCCGATCCTCAGCAACCCGGCCAACTACCACCGAGCGGTCGGGTACACGGCGGAGCAGTTCCACTACGTGTTCGCCAACACGCTCAGCCGGGACGACTCCGACGCCGTGTACGAGCGCTACCACATCCCCGCACCGGGCAACTGGGTGTGGGCATACGGGCTGATCGCCAACTACAAGCCGGGCAAGCAGGAAACCTGGGTGGACTACACGTTCGACGACCGGGCCCCGCTGCTGTTCATCGCCGGCGGCGCGGACCACATCATGCCGGCGTCGGTGAACAAGTCCAACGCCGACCACTACCGCAAGTCCGCGGCGCTGACCGAGTTCCACGAGTTTCCCGGTCGGTCGCACTGGACCTGCGGGGAACCCGGCTGGGAGGCCGTCGCCGACTATGCTCTGGACTGGGCGGTGACGCACGCCAGCACCGCACACATCCGTCGTGCGGAGCTGGCCTGACGGCCGGCCCTGCTACCTGCCCGCGGATTCCTTCGCTGCGGCCTTCGCGGCCCGTTTGCTCTCGCGCACCCTGGCGAGCGATTCCGGGTCGACGATGTCGGCCACCGACCGCAGCGAGCCGTCCTCGCCGTACGGGGCTGATGCCTCGCGCCAGCCGGCGGCGGTGACGCCGAGCCGTTTGCCGAGCAGCGCCAGGAAGATCTTGGCCTTCTGCTCACCGAAGCCGGGCAGTGCCTTGAGGCGGCGCAGCACCTCGGCGCCGTCGGGCGCGGCCCCGTGGGAATCGGGGGCGGTCCAGATGGCGGCGGCGTCACCGTTCCAGTCTTGGGCGACGACCCCCGCTATCGTCTGCACCCGGGTGGCCATGGAGCCCGGGAAACGGTGCACGGCCGGGGTCTGCTTGAAGATCGCGGCGAATTCATCGGGGTCGTATCCGGCGATCACCGACGGGTCGAGGGTGCCGATCCGGTCCCGAATCTTCGCCGGTCCCGCAAAGGCTGCCTCCATGGCGATCTGCTGATCGAGCAACATGCCGAGCAGGAGCGCGAACGGGTCGTCACTGAGTAGGGCGTCTGCGGCGGTATCGCCGGTGATGTGCAGCGTCATCAGAGCATTCTCGCACCGTCGACACACATTCGCTGGGCGGCCGACACGGGTTGGCAGCGGCAGTTCGCGCTGCCAGCATGGCGATAGCCGGCGCGAATCCGGCGGACAGGAGCCGTCATGTTCGATATCCCCGCTGGCAGCGTGATGCGCAGTTGGACCGGGTGGATCAGACCGTCCGACCGCGCCTCGTACACGGCCTATATGGAACGCACCGGTCTCGCCGACTACAGGTCGACCCCGGGCAATCTCGGCGCCGCGATGGTATTCCGCGAGCTGCGCGACGGTCGGTGCGAGGTGCGCACGATCTCGTTCTGGCGCGCGTACGCCGATATCGTCGCCTTCGCCGGCGAGGACATCGAGCTGGCGGTCTTTTATCCGCAGGACGACGCCTTCCTCATCGACCGCGAACTCACCGTGGCCCACTTCGACGTGGTCTGACTCCGGTTCGTCGCCGGGCGGGCTCCCGTTTCTGCCGGTTCGGGCCGATCATGGCTGCATGGATGCCGTGGATGCCCTCAGCGAGATCGCCTTCTGGCTGGAACGAGGCCTCGCCCCGACCTTCAAGGTGCAGGCGTTCCGACGGGCCGCCTCGCTCATCAGCGACCTCGACCCGGCGGAGCTCGCCGATCGTGTCCACGACGGCCGGCTTCGGGCGATGAAGGGTATCGGCGGCCGCACGGCCGAGGTCATCTCCCAGTCGCTGTACGGCCTGCCCGACTACCTGGACAACCTGCGGCGGAGCGGCGCAGACCCTGTGGCCACCGGCGGCCGCGAGCTGCTCGCGGTGGTGCGCGGCGACCTGCACACGCACAGTGACTGGTCGGACGGCACCACGTCCATCGAACTCATGGTAGCCACGGCGCGGATGCTGGGCCGGGAGTACCTGACGCTGACCGACCATTCGCCGAGCCTCACGGTCGCGCACGGCCTGAGCGCCGACCGGCTGATGCAGCAGCTCGGTGTGGTCGCCGACATCAACGCGGATGCGGCATCCTCACCCGACCCGGTCAGGCTGCTCAGCGGCATCGAGGTCGACATCCTCGAGAACGGCGAGCTCGACCAGGACCCGGCGCTGCTGGCCAGGCTGGATGTCGTCGTCGCCAGCGTGCACTCCAAGCTGCGCGCCGACTCGCTGAGCATGACCCCGCGGATGCTCGCCGGCATCCGCAACCCGCACACCAACGTGCTCGGCCACTGCACCGGTCGTCTCGTGACAGGGTCGCGCGGCACCCGGCCGCCGTCGAGCTTCGACACCGAGCGGGTGTTCGCCGCGTGCGCCGAGAGCGCCGTAGCGGTCGAGATCAACTCCCGGCCGGAACGGCAGGACCCGCCGGACGACCTTATGACTCAGGCCCTCGCGGCCGGCTGCCTATTCAGCATCGACAGCGACGCCCATGCGCCCGGGCATCTGGATTTCCTGGCCTACGGCGCCGAACGCGCCGCGGCGAACGGGGTGCCCGCCGAGCGGATCGTCAACACGTGGCCGGTCGAGAAACTGCTGGACTGGTCGCGGGCCGCCCGCTGAGGGACCCGCCCGCCAGCGCCCGGTCAGGATGCTTCGCTAGGTTGGAGGTCTGCCACATCGGCTGCCCCGGCAACACACGAGGAGCTCCATGCCCATCACCGTTCAAGGCGCGATCGCCCGCTCGAAGGGGGCTCCCGTGGAGCTCACCGACATCGTCATCCCCGACCCCGGACCCGGCGAGGTCGTCGTCGACATCGAGACCTGCGGCGTCTGTCACACCGACTTCCACTACAAGGAGGGCGGCATCAACGACGACTTCCCGTTTCTGCTCGGCCATGAGGCCGCCGGCCGGGTGAGCATCATCGGCGCCGGCGTCACCCACGTGGCCGTCGGCGACTTCGTGGTGCTCAACTGGCGGGCCGTCTGCGGCGACTGCCGGGCCTGCAAGCGCGCCGAACCCTGGTACTGCTTCAACACCTTCAACGCCAGCCAGAAGATGACCCTGGTCGACGGCACCGAGCTCAGCCCGGCGCTGGGTATCGGCGCGTTCGCCGAGAAGACCCTCGTGCACGAGCGTCAGTGCACCAAGGTCAACCCGGAGGCGGACCCCGCCGCGGTCGGGCTGCTGGGCTGCGGCATCATGGCCGGCATCGGAGCCGCCATGAACACCGGCAACGTCGCCGCCGGCGATTCCGTGGCCGTGATCGGCTGCGGCGGTGTCGGCGACGCCGCTGTGGTCGGCGCAAAGCTGGCCGGCGCGGGCACCATCATCGCGATCGACCGGGACGCCAAGAAGCTGGCCAAGGCCACCGAGTTCGGCGCCACCCACACCATCGACTCCGCCGGGCTCGACGAGGACGGCGTGGTCGCGGCAGTGCAGGCGCTCACCGGCGGCTTCGGCGCCGATGTCGTCATCGACGCCGTCGGTCGCCCGGAGACCTGGCGGCAGGCGTTCTACGCCCGCGACCTGGCCGGCACCGTGGTGCTGGTCGGCGTGCCGACTCCGGAGATGATGCTCGAGATCCCCCTCGCCGATGTCTTCGGCCGCGGTGGCTCGCTGAAGTCCTCCTGGTACGGCGACTGCCTGCCGGAGCGGGACTTCCCGATGCTCACCGAGCTCTACCTGCAGGGGCGTCTGCCGCTGGCGGAATTCGTCAGCGAACGCATCCGCATCGACGAGATCGAGGCGGCGTTCGCCAAGATGGCGTCCGGCGACGTGCTGCGCTCGGTGGTGGTGCTCTGATGGGCGCGCGCATCGAGCACCTCGTCACCGCGGGCACCTTCGACCTGGACGGCGGCAGCTGGGCGTTGGAGAACAACGTCTGGATCGTCGGCGACGACACCGAGTGTGTCGTCATCGACGCCGCCCACAACGCCGAGGCGATCCTCGCGGCGGTCGGCGAGCGTCGGCTGCTGGGCATCCTGAGCACCCACGCGCACAACGACCACATCGGCGCGGCCGGTGCAGTGGCTGCAGCCACGGACGCACCGGTCTACCTGAACCCGAACGACCGGATGCTCTGGGACGTCGTCTACCCGGATGCCGCGCCGAACCGCGAGCTCGCCGACGGCGACACCATCGAGGTGGCCGGGATCGAGCTGCAGGTCATCCACACGCCGGGTCACTCCCCCGGCTCGGTGTGCTTCTACGCGCCCGCGTTCGACACTCTGTTCAGCGGGGACACCCTCTTCCACGGCGGGCCGGGTGCGACCGGACGGTCGTACAGCGACTTCCCGACCATCATCGAGTCGATCACCGGCCGGTTGCTCACCCTGCCCGCCGGGACGGTCGTGAACACCGGCCACGGCGAGTCGACCTCGATCGGCGCCGAGGCTCCCGACCTGCCCGCCTGGCTCGCCCGCGGCCACTGACAGCCAGCGAGTTACCGCGAAATGCCCCTTGGATGCGTCCTCAGGGGCATTTTTCGGCATCTCGCGGCGAGCGGGCTACTCCGGCCGGTGCGGGTCGGCGCGGCCGCCCTCCGACTCCCGAGCCCGGTGCCCGAAGTACTCGCCTGCGGTTACCGCGCGATACGACGTCGTGACCATCTGCTCGAGCACGTCCAGGTCGACCTTGTCGAGGTTGGTGACATACAGGCAGCTCAGTGCGGCCTTGTGCGGTCCGAGCCGAGCGAGCTCCTCGGTGTAGGCGCCCAGTCCGTCGGGAAAGTAGATCGACATCGACGCCTTGCGCGGTGAGAAGCCCGCCGCGCCCGCGTCGCCCTCCCGCCCGCTCTCGTACTTGTAGTGGTACTGACCGAAGCCGATGATCGACGAGTACCACAGCCGTGCCGGCTCCCCCGTGATGCGCCCGAACATCGTCAGGAGGGTCTCGGCATCCCGCCGCCGGGTGGCGCCGGGGACGGCGTCGACGAAGGCGCGCACCTCGTCGTCGGCGGCCTGGTGGTCGGTGCGGTCGGCTGGGGTTCCTGTTGCCATGCCCCTACGGTAGCGCCGGGCCACCGACAGGGACAGGTGCCAGGTGCCAGGTGCCAGGTGCCAGGGAGGAGCCTGCAAAGCTGTCTACGCGGGGTTCGATTCCCGCCACCGAGACGCCTGCGCCGGGGCCTCTGGAGCGACCCCGGCGAGCTATGCGACGTACCTGTCAGGCGTGCTGCTCGGTCTTGGCCAGTTGCCGGGCGAGATCGTCCGGCGACAGGTTGGCGTCCCGGAACGCATCCGTCAGCGGCAGCTGCAGGCGCAGGTCGGTGCCCAGGCAGAGTGCCGCGCTGCCGCTCTTGAGCTTGAAGTCGAGCACGTGGCCGCCGCCGGTGCGGTCGTCGGTGATGAAGTGGGTGTGGCAGCCGGGCACGCCGATGCCCTGCTCGTAGAGCGGCGTGCGGAAGCCGACGAGGGAGCCGGACACGTTGTGCAGCTCGACGATGGCGTCTTCGTCGGTCGCCTCCACCATCGGCCGGTACGGCTTCTGCTGCTTCACGACGGTGCGCATCCGGATCCACTCGAAGTCGCCGTCGATGCGCAGCGCGTACATGTAGTTCTCGGATGCCGTCATGTGGTCGATGAACGCGGATGCCTCGGCGCGCACGATATTGTCGGGCAGCCGGCTCTCGATGTGCGGCACGAAGTTCGTCACCACGGCGTAGGGGGTGTACGCGCCCAGGTCGGGCTTGGTCACCCCGCCGTCGGCGCGCAGTTGATAGCACTTGCCGTCGACGATGAGCATCTCCCCGTCGAGGCCGTTGAAGGTGCCGATGCCGAAGCTGCCGTGGCCGAGTAGGTCGCGCACCGTCATCTCACCCTCGTAGACGCCGTCGAGCAGCGCGCTCATCAGGCTGGTCTGGAAGATTTCGTGCCTGGACACGGTGATGTTGGTCACAGCAGCACGTCGCTTTCCAGGTCGGCCATCAGTTCATCGCGGTTGTTGCGATAGTCCACCCGCACGTCGATGATGCTGGGGCCGTCGTCGTTCATGGCCTGCTCGAGCACGGCGGCGAAGTCGTCGAGGTGGGTGACCCGGTAACCGTGGGCGCCGAACGACTCGGCGTACTTCACGGCGTCGTAGTCGCCGAGCTGCACGCCGGAGGTGCGGCCGTACTTGCCCTGCTGCTGGAAGGCGACCATGTCGTAGGTGCCGTCGTTGAAGATGATGTGGGTGAATTTGGAGCCGAGCCGCACCGCGGTCTCCAGCTCCATGGCGGAGTAGAGGAACCCTCCGTCGCCGGACACCGAGACCACCGGAGTGCCGGGGCGCACCAGCGTTGCGGCGATCGCCCAGGGCAGTGCCACACCGAGAGTCTGCTGGCCGTTCGAGAACAGCAGGGTGCGCGGGTGGTAGGTGCGGAAGTGCCGGGCCATGTAGATGTAGTGCGAACCCACATCGCAGAGCACCGTGGTGTCGTCGGGCAGCAGGGCCCGCATCGCCAGGGTCAGCTCGGCGGGGTGCACGCCCTCCGACTCGTCGTCACGGTGGACGGGCTGGTCGGCCTCGGCCAGGCGGGCGCGCTCGGTGGCGACGACCGCCGAGGCGGATGCCGACAGGGTGAGGCCGTCGATCTGGCCGGCGAGCGCATCCATCGTCTCGGCCACGTCACCGCGCAGTTCGATGGTGGGCCGGTAATAGTCGTCAAGGTCGGCCGACAGTTCGTCGAGGTGGATGATGCGGCGCAGGTGGTCCTTGTTCCACTTGGAGGGTTCGTATTCGACGAAGTCGTAGCCGATGGCCAGGATCAGGTCGGCCTTGTGCAGCAGAACGTCGCCGGGCTGGTTGCGGAACAGGCCGACCCGGCCGAGGTAGTGCTCCTCGAGGTCGTGGGAGATCACGCCGGCGGCCTGGAAGGTCTCCACGACCGGCAGCGCGGCGGCGCCGAGTAGACGGTGCAGCGCGGCGACGGCCCGGTCGGAGCCGGCGCGGGCACCGGCGAGGATCACCGGGAACTGGGCGTCCTTGAGTAGCTGGGCGGCCTGGCTGATGCTCGCGGCCGGGGCCGCGCCGAGCTGCGGGACCCAGTGCGGGGTGGTCATCGACACTGTGGTGGAGTCGGTGAGTACGTCGTAGGGCAACACCACGGCCGCGGCGCCTTTGGGCTCCTGGGTGGCTTGGCGGAACGCGTTGGCGATGGCCTCCGGCACGTTGTCGGCGACGCTCACCTCGCCGGCGGACTTGGTGACGGCGGAGAGCATGCCGACGGCATCCATCGACTGGTGGGTGCGCTTGAGCCTGTCGCCGCGGGAAACCGCGCCGCAGATCGCGACCAGGGGGTCACCCTCGGTGGTGGCGGTGAGCAGGCCCGTGGCGAGGTTGGCGGTGCCGGGTCCGCTCGTGACCAGCGCGACGCCGGGTTCGCCGGTGAGCCGGCCGACGGCGGCGGCCATGAAGGCGGCGTTCTGTTCGTGGCGCACCACGATCAGCTGCGGACCGCCGTCGAGGAGGGCGTCGTAGACGGGGTCGATCTTCGCGCCGGGGACGCCGAAGATCCACTTGACGCCGTAGGCCTCGAGGCATTCGACGACGCGGTCGCCGGCCCGGCGGGGCGAGCCGAGTGCTGCGGAGCCGAAGGCGGTGCCGCCGACCGTCTCGTCCTGGACCGATGAATTCTGAGCCATGCCGTGCCTCCTGTAGTGCGGGTGACGCCTCGGTGTGAACCGGCGTCTTGTTCCAGCCTGCCCGCTCGACCGATATAGAACAACGCCGATACCGGATACCAATCATCTGCTTATCAGATGAGACGTGGGAGGATGGGTGGCATGGATCTCAGGCAGCTTGAATTCTTCAGCGCCGTCGCCGGTGAGCTCAACTTTACCCGGGCGGCCGAGCTGCTTACCATCGCGCAGTCCGCGGTGTCGGCCGGCGTGCGTTCGCTCGAGAGCGAGCTCGGCGTGGAACTGTTCGACCGCAGCCGCCGTCAGATCCGACTCACCTCCACCGGTGAGCTGCTGCTGCCGAAGGCGCGTGGCGCCCTCGACGCCGTCAACGAGGTGCGGGATGTCGCCCAGCAGTCCACCCAAGCCATCACCGGCTCCATCGTGATCGGCCTGATGACCTCGGTGACGCTCGTGAACGTGCCCCGGCTGCTCGGGCTCTACCGCACCGGGCACCCGGGCGTGGGCGTGCGGCTGCGCGCGGCGCGGCGCGGCTCGGCCGATCTCGTCGAGGAACTGGCCACCGGCGAGCTGGACCTGGCCTTCCTGGCGCTCAGCGGAGCGGTGCCCGCGACACTGTCGGCGGTACCGATCGCGTCCTCCCCGATGGTCCTCGTGGTGCCCGCGGGGCATCCGCTGGCCGGAGCCGCCGGCGTGGACCTGGCCGACGTCGGCGACGAGGAGTTCATCGATCTGCCGCCGGGCTACGCGAGCCGGCAGATCGTGGACGACGCCTTTGTCGCCGCCGGGGTGGAGCGGCGGGTGATGATCGAGGTCTCCGACATCGGCACCGCCGCCGAATACGTGACCAACGGCCTCGGTGTGGCGCTGCTGCCCGAGTTCGCCGCACACGATGCGCTCAACGTGCGCCGCATCCCGGTGGCGCACGTGCCCGACTTCACCGTCTACCTCGCTGCCTCCCGCAAGCGCCGGGCCTCCGCGGCCGTGCGCGCCTTCGTCAACCTGGCCCTCTCCGGCGAGTAGCCCCGCCGCCCGACCCGCCGAAGCCCGCCCGACCCACCCCGCCCGCCCCGCCCACCGAGGCCCGGCCCACCAACTGTTCCCGAAGCGGACATCTGCGCCCGGCGCACCGGGCGCACATGTCCGCACGGGCAACAGTTGAAGCGCGCTCGCCCACTCGTGGTGACCGGCGTGATGCGGTGTGCCCGCGGACCGGGACGACCTGCCGGCCGGCTGAACGCCCCTGCCGCGCACCCTCGCTAGACTTCGCGTAAGGGGGAACATTGATGAAAACTTTTCGCCATCTGACCGGGGACAACGCGTACCAGCAGAATTCCGGTGTGCTGAGGGTGGGCGCCCCTCGCGCTCAGTACCGAGCGGCCGCGGGCGCGCTCCTCGTCTCGGCGGTCCTGGTCCTCACCGGCTGCGCCGGTGCGGCGCCCGCCGCGGAGGCTCCGTCCAGTGCCGCCCCGTCCCCGGCCACACCGGCGCCCACCGCCGTCGGCGCCTGCCCGGAGTCCGACGGACAGGGGCCCTGGGGCGATGTCATCGCCAAGGAACAGGTCACGAATGCCGCCGGCAGCTACTGCCACACGACCCTCGACCCGGCGTCAGCCGGCGCCCGATTCGACCCCGCGGTCGTGGATCTCGACTCGTTGGCGACGTACGGCTTCACCATCGAGGAGGCCGAGGCCGCACAGCGTGCGGCGCTCATCTACGTGACGGAAGCAGGGCTGGACTCAGCCCTTCTGGACGACTCCGCGATCGCCGACGCCACCTGGTTCGAAAACGCCTCGCCGTGGTTCACGCCTGCGGGCCACACCGCCCTGGCGCCCCAGGTGGCAAGCTTCGGGCTCAGTGAGGCCGGTGTCATCGTGTCCCAGAGTCTGCCATCGCCGCTCACCCGGGACGGCGGTCCGCGTGCCACCAACACGGTCGTCGGCGTCGACAAGATCTTCGGCACCCTGAGCGTGGACCAACAGACTCCCTTGCTTGTGGTCCGTACGAACGTCACCGTCGACTATGCCGCCACCGATGCGGCCATCGTGGAAGCGGCCATCCGTGACGAGCGCGGGACCACGAGCCTGAGCGAGGACAGCCTGCGGGCGAGCACACCCACCCTGTTCGACGGTTCAGACGACGAAGGACTCGTGCTGGCCGGCGGCTTCCTTGTGGGCTTCGCCACCGGCGACCTGACGGCGATCGAGCACATCAGCGCCGCATGGACCCTGTCCACCGGCGACGGAGCACTGCAGATCGACGCCATCGAGCCCGAGCTGGACCCGAGCCTGCGCTAGAGCCGAGTTCGCCCGGAGTCGTCACGCGGTGGTTGCCCGCCCGTTCTGCCCCTAACTGCCGCCGGTGCGGACAAATGCACCCGGCACACCGGGACCAGTTGTCCGCAGCGGTAACAGTTGCCACGATGGGTCAACGTTGAGCATCAACACGAGGAGCGAGGAACGAGGGGACCATGACGATCGACGTGCGCCCGGCCCACGACTTCGACGAGATGGCGACCATGTTCGCGCCGAAGAAGCCCGAATCCTCGGTCTGCTGGTGCCTCTCCTGGCGGCAGGACTCGAAGCAGAACCGCGCGCTCACCGGCGCCGCCAGAGCAGACAAGGTGCGGGAGCTCTGCGCGCGGAAGCTCGCCCCCGGTGTGCTCGCCCACCTCGACGGTGAGGTAGCCGGCTGGGCCGGCATCGCCCCGCGATCCGAGCTGCACCCGTTCGCCACCTCACGCAAGATCCCGCACCTGGACGACCTGCCGGTGTGGTCGCTGTGGTGCCTCCGAGTGCGCCCGGGGTACCGCAAACAGGGCGTCACGCCGGCGCTGATCGCCGGCGCCGTCGACTACGCACGAGCATCCGGCGCACCGTGCGTCGAGAGTTACCCCGTGGACAACGACGGACAGCGGGTGGACCTCACCATGGCCTACGTCGGCACCAGAACCATGTTCGAGCGCGCCGGCTTCACGAAGGCGGCCGACACCGACTCCGTAGCCGGCGGGTTCCCCCGCATCCTCATGCGGCTGATGCTCGACTGACGCCCCGGCGACCTGCTCCGGCTAGCCGCAGTACTCGCTGTCCATTTGAGCAGTGTCGCGCACGACGATAGTGTCCACCAGCCCGGCGGAGCTCAACCCGAAGTTGATCCAGTGTCCGCTGCCGTCGGGCAGGGAGTAGTACGGGGCGTAGGTGCCGTCGTTTTGCTCGATATCAGGGTAGGCGGCCGTGACCTGGTCCAGGGTGGCACCGATTCCGATTCCCGCGCTGGTCTGCGGCGAATTGGCGGCGACCGTTGCCTCGGACCCCCAGGCCTGCAGCACGATCTGGTCCGTGACTCCGGTGCCCGCAGGGTCGGGGAGCCAGATGCTCGGGAAGTCGGTCTTGTCGAGGGCGGTCACCCACGGGCAGCCATCCTGGATCGTGGTGGTGAACGCGGTCGTCGAGGCGGCCTGGTCGGCCAGCTGCCCGTGCAGGGTCAGCGGTCCGATGGCTGTGTAGTCGATGAGCCATGAGCCCGGATCATCCAGGTTCGGCTCGGCCGGCGCCGGCGTGGCAGACGGCACCGGCGTCTCGGTGGGAGCGGTGGATGCCGCCCCGGCTGCCGGTTTCTCGCCGGCCGGTTGTTCGCCGGCGGACTCGCCGGCACATCCCCCTACGAGCAGCACGCCAACGGCGAGTGCCGCAATCGTGCCATGCCTGTGGAGCACCGATGCTCTGCTGTTCATGTCTATCCCCCCGGATGTCGATGCCCATGAGCGTACTCCCTAGACCACCTGAAATACCAGATCGCAGGGAACTTCTCGGCGCCCTCATGCCGAAGCTGTGACGGCATAGCGCTCAGCGAGGTGGCCGAAGGCTGCGGAAAGCTCCGGCGGGCCCACGACCTCGATGGTGGTGTCGAACCGGCCCAACGATGCGGCCAGCGCGACCCACGACCAGGAGCCGACCTCATAGCGGCAGCGGTCGGGTCCGAGGTCTTCGACGATGCCGTCGCCGGCGAACGGCAGCACCGCGGTGGCGGGCAGCCCCAGGATCACAGTGCCCCGGCAGGGCCAACTGTTCGCCCGATCCGAGCCCGTGAATCGGGCCGAAACGTAATCGCGCACGTTTCCCCCGGGAAGCTCACGCGGGGTGAACCGGGGCCCGGAGGGCGTGCGTGGAGCAACCCGGTCGGCGCGGAAGATCCGCCAATCACCCCGGTCGAGGTCCCAGGCGACGAGATACCAGCGCCCGCTGGAGGAGACGAGGTGATGGGGTTCGACCCGGCGCGGCGGTGTCGGCGTCGGCTCTGTGTCTCCGGGCTGCCGGCTCGCGTAGTCGAAACGAAGCACCTCACGGGCACGGATGGCGGTGGACAGTGCGATGAGCACAGCCGGGGACACCGGGTCGGTGACGGCGTCCCCGGCGCGGGTGGGGATGGTCGTGAAGGTGAGGGCGTCCAGACGGTGACGCAGGCGGGCGGGCATCACCTGCCGCATCGTGGTCAGCGCTCGCACGGCGGCCTCTTCGATGCCGGCCCCGGTCACGGTGGCGGCCTGCAGCGCCACGGTCAGGGCGATGACCTGGTCATCGTCGAACAGGAGCGGTGGCAGTTCGGTGCCGGCGTCCAGCCTGTAGCCGCCGTCCGGCCCCTTCATGGCGTGGATGCTGTAGCCCATCTCCCGCAGGCGGTTGACGTCCCGGCGCACCGTGCGGTGGCTGATCTCGAGCCGATCGGCGAGGAGGGCGCCGGGCCAGTCCCGCCGGGTTTGGAGCAGCGAGAGCAACAGCAGCAGTCGTGAAGTGGTCGACGTCATGTTTTTCACTCTAGGCGCGTAGAGGACCAAATCTGTCCTCTACTGCTGTGACCATGGCAGGTATCCGGGACGAGCCCGGCGAACCCCCTCGAATCCAGGAGCAGACATGACCATTCACACGACCCCTCACCTCAACTTCCGCGGCGACGCCCGAGCAGCTCTGGGGTTCTACCAGGGTGTCTTCGGTGGCCAGCTGGTCGCCATCAGCTACGCGGATGCCCACCGGGCGACCTCCCCCGCCGAGGCCGACCAGATCCTCTTCGGCTCGGTCACCTCCCACGACGGCTTCCGCATCATGGCGTACGACGTGCCGTCCGCCAAGGACTACGCGCCGGGCACGATTCCCGTGTTCGTCTCCGTCCGCGGCACGGACGCGGCGGAGATCACCGACTACTGGGAGCGGCTTGCCGAAGGCGCCACCGTCGTCGAGCCCCTCGCGACGTCGCAGTGGTCACCGCTGTACGGGATGCTCACCGACCGCTTCGGGGTCACCTGGGTTCTCGATGTGGAGGTGGCGTGGGACGCGGCCTGATCTGACCATCCGGCGGGGCGGGTGGATGCGCTCGCCCCGCCCCTACCGGGACGTACCTCCGACGATCGCCTTCAGCAACGCCGTGTCGTGCCCGAGGCCGAGCAGCGCCTGAGCGCGGCGCCGATGGCCGTCCCAGGTGCCCGGGTCCATTTTGCCCAGCAGGGAGACGACCATTCGCGTGCGCGGGTTCGCTGCAAAGACCTCGCGATGGTCGTCGATGAACGTCCAGTACAGGCCGTCCCAATCGGCCATCCAGTCGCCGGCGGGCAGGTCTGACATTTTTCGCAGGTAGTTGCTGCCCGACACATAGGGCTTGGTGGTGATCTCGTCGCCCGCGGCGAATTGGCTCATCGCGTAGACGTTGGGCACCATCACCCAGTCGTAGGCGTCGATGAACATCTCCATGAACCATTCGTAGACCGCGTCGGGGTGGATGCGCAGCAGCGACATCGCGTTGCCGAGCACCATCAGCCGCTCGATGTGGTGGGCATACCCGGTGTCGAGCACCCGCGAGATGACCAGGTCGACGGGAGCGAGACCGGTGGTCGCATCCCACCACCCGTCGCCAAGGGCCCTCCGGTGGTCGAGCCGGTTCGAGGTCCGCATTTCGCGACCGCGGGTTCGGTAGGTGGCGCGCATGTACTCCCGCCAGCCGATCACCTGCCGCACGAATCCCTCCAGGGACGCGAGCGGAGTGCCGTGATCGGCGCCCTCGAGCACCGCGTCAATGACGTCTCGCGGGTCCAGCAGCCCGATGTTCAACGCGCCGGTCAGCAGGCCGTGATTGATGAACGGATGCGTGGCGGAGATCGCATCCTCGTACGGGCCGAAGTCGTTCAGGCGGTCACGGACGAACTCCTGCAGGTGCTCCCGGGCTTCGTCTGCGCTGGTCGGCCAGGCGAACAGGTGCGGGTCACCCGGGGCATCCGGGAATTCGGCGCTGACCCAGGCGATCGCTGCGTCGACCTCGGTCGGCACCTCGACCGTGTCCTGCTCGTCCACCAGCGCGTCGAAGTCGAAGGCGCCCTCCCGCTGAAGCACGGGATGGCCGGCGAAACGGCCGACGGGGTGGGGCGTGTACCCGCGCGGCAGCTTCTTGCGGTTGTCGGCGTCGTAGGACCACTTCCCGCCGACCGGTTTGCCGTTCTCGAGCAGGATGTCCAGTCGGCGGCGTTGCCACACGTAGAAGTCCTGCATGCGAGAGCCGTTGTGGGAGAACCAGTCATCGATCTGCACCCGGTCGGTGAGGAAGTTCGGCGTCTCCAGCACGTCGCCCTGGCGCATCCGGTAGCCGCCGTCGGCGAGGCCGGCGAACAGATCCTGCTCGAGCCAGTCATCGACAACGTCGAACCAGGTCACCTGCTCCGGCTCGCGCGTCCGAATGAACTCCGCCAGTTGGTCGTGGGAGCTTCGCTCGGTATCGCTTGGAAGAACGACAACCTCGTACCCGTGCTCGCGCAGTCGGGCTGCGAAGCGAGCCAGCGACGCACGATGTAGGACCAGCTTGTGGGAGTGGAACCGGTACTGGCGAAAGAGCAGGTCATGCTCGATGAGCACGAAGAGGGTCCCTTCGACCGCCTCGAAGTGCTGGTCGAAGAGCTGGTGCGGCAGGACGAGGCGCACAGACGGGCCGGATCTCATATCCCAACGATAGAGCGGCGGCGGCAGGATTCACGCGAGCTCCGGAATCCCGAAGGCTCTCAGCGCTGCACGGCGACGAGGTTGGGCCACAGGCTTCTGCGGTCGCCCGTAGAATTGGTACGTGACCTGAGGCGTCCCCCCACCCCGATGGTCACGGTGCGTCCCGCCGCGTCCCCCCACGCGGCGGGACGTTTTTGGATGGAAGGTGATCCACCTCAAACCCGTCACAAGCGCGCCGGCCCCCCAAGAATCCCGTCCCCTGGCTCCCGGCGCACCTCTGCCCTTGTCCCCCCTTGGACATGTCTAACCCTACCTCTATCGGAACGGTGTTGGTGCTATTCGTCTGTCAGGTCTGAGCCGGCGGACAACCCGTCCTCGAGAAGCTTCGTGATCTCGCGAAGTGCATCTGGTGACGTATCCCCGAGGGTTCGGGCCGCGAAGTTGATTACTCGCTTGACTCGGATCATGCGGACCAACTCCAACTGAGAGTCGATACGCTCCGGGAGATCATCGTCGGACCCGAGCAGGTATTCGGGTGCAATCCCAAAGAAATTTGCGATCTCGGTGAGAAGCAGGACGTCGCTGACCAGTGGGCCCTCCCCCCTGACCATGTACTGCCATCGAGCCCTCGAGAGCGAAACCTTCTTGGCTTTGAGACCTGCGGCGATCTCGCGGTAGGTGTACGGGGTGTTTCCTTCGGCCACCACCACGTCGAGCAGCAGGTTCAGCTTGCGTGCCAGTTCCCGTTGCGGAGTGGGCAGCGGAGTCCCTGTCCCACCCGCTTCGTCAGGCGTTTTGGTACTCATCGGTCCTCGAGTCGTGTGTAGTCCCGCGAGATGCATCTGATGCCTGACGGATATGCTGTTCGATCCTCTGGATGAGCTTCACTTCGCGAGCCGACAGTGACTGGTCGGGGTGCAGAAGGAGACAGTCACGAACCTCGACGTAGCGGCGGTGGAGGTGTAAGGCGTGGCTCCCCCGAAAACAGAGCGCTAGCCGTGACGTCGGTGCTTCGATGCTGAGCTCAGGTCGGTCAGCCAGCAGCCGCTCCCACAGCGGGGTGACCTTCCACAGCAGCCGACGGCTTGTGCCTGCGTCGCTCAGGTTCCTGAAAACTCCGACCAGCAGACGGAGACCGAGACCGACCGAGAGCAGAACGGGCGCAAGGAGCGGGCAAGCCACAGACAGGGAATCAACTATCACACTGACGTGGGTGCCACCTGCCGCCCTGTTGATCGCCACACCCATCTGAACGACGACGTAGAGCGATACGACTGCGCACCCGGCAAAGATGATCACCAGTGCCGTCTTGAGCGTTGTGTCCGACTGGCGTTTGTAGTCCGTGGAGCACGCGACCATTGTCGAGATCGCAAGGACGATCAGCGCAATCCAGGTCGTGAAGCTGTAGACCAGCTGACTCCAGTTGCCAGGACCGATGAACTGGATGTTGTCAATCTCCCAGCCGCTGGTGAAGAAGAGGGCAGCCTGAACGAGGATGAGTCCGGTCACTCCCCACAACGCAAAGCGCTTTCGGGTTGAGGTGAGCCCGTCCTTTGAGACAGCCGTCTGAATGAGGCAGTCGAACAGGGCCACACAGACGATCGCTGTCGCGTGGAAGATGAAATAGGTCAGGTCGACTCCGCCCAAGAGTCCGTCGACGAATGCATACGGGCCGTCGGTGATCAGCGACATGGTGACCGCGAAGGCCACCATGAACCAGAAAAGCAAACGCCGTTTGCCGCGGAGGGCGCTCGGCACGAGGAGAAGGGTCGTGCCCCAGAGAGCCGCGAGCACCGCGTATTCGATCAGAGCGAACATCAGAGAACCTGCCCGAATCCGGTCTCGGCTCCGCGTCTGCTTCGTGAGGCGTCCTTCCGAAGGATCATCGCAAGTTCGTCCCCGATAGCCTCCGCCATTGCCTCTTCCTCATCGGTGAAGCTGTTTCGGGACAGCGCCGCGACAATGGCGTTCATCGGGATGAGGGGTGCGAGAAGCGCGACCCTGTCGGCCGGCATGATCATCTTCTTGTGGTTGAGGATCATGTGACCGAACTCATGATTCACGAACTGCTGCCGGTGGACGGCCGAGTCTGTTGGCGCGCAGTAGATCCGCTCGAATTCTTCACCGGCCACCTCGAGCCAGAGCGCGCAGATTCCACTGTCGAGCATTCCCTGAGGCGCCTGCACGACGACGATCTTCTTCGTGCGGATCTGCTCCATATGGTGGTGCAGGATTTCCGGGTTCAGGGGGCGCGGGAGGTCTATCTCCTGCACCAGTTGCTGAGCGCGTAGTTGCCGTGCTGCGTAGTTCACTGTGGATCCGATTCTCGTGTCGATCCGCTGCGTCTCCCCTAGCCGGATCCAGCGCATCTGAGACATGGATGACTGCCGTCAGCATGGGATTACTCAAGGTCTCCATGATAGCCACGAGCCAGCGCCGGTGGCGCCCGCAGGGCTCAGGCGGGTTACCCGATGAGCCGATAATCCCGCGCCGACTGAATTCCGTTCTTGATGAACGTGCGGCTGAACCAGCCGACGTCGAACTCATAGGTCGCCCCGGGTATGAAGCTGGCTGCGATCTCGTCCTGGTTATCGCCGGTCACGCCCCAGTGAATTGCGAGCGGACCGCAGTCCTGTGTCTTCACCAGAACGGACACGGTCGTCACTGACCCTCTCGATCCGCTTGAGGTCGTTCTCGGCTCGGCGGACACCACCTCGCACTGAATGGACTGGACAACCCTCGTGTCCAACCACGGACTGGCAAAGATGACGGCCGCGACGACGAGCATGACGAGGAACAGCACGACCGACAATCGGCTCATTATGGTCGGTTTCTTGGGCGGCGGAGGCGTCCACGGAGTGGGGGGCGGAACCGGGCGGAGCCCGAGTTTGCGTAGACGGGCATTAAGCATCCGCGTGTGCTCCACACCCGACCGGCGAGCGTCATCGGCCCTGCACTGCGCCGTCGTCCAACCGGCCTCCCGGTGTGCTGCCCACCGCCGACGGGCAGGCATCGAGCGGATGAAGAGGGTAAGAGCCACGGCGAAGGCAATAACCTGGCCCAGGGCTCCGAACATGAAGCCGGTGACGGCCATGTCGACGACCATGGCCTGATCGGTATATGCGGGGTTGCCGGCGCCTCCCACAATCCCCCAGTACGTTCCCCAGCCACCGATCAGAACGACAAAAAGCAGAGAATACCGCCACAGGTAGGACCAAAACAGCCAGTGGGACGGAGGCCCGCCGGCCACGACCGGAAGGGTACTTCCCGGCACGGTCCCCGCAGCGGCCCCGCCAATCTCGGAATCTTGGTGCTGCTGACCCTCCGCTGTGGGCTGGGGGGTCGAGTCGCGGGTCATGGCTTCGCCTCGGCGACGGCGGGAGGAACGACGCTCTGGACGTCACGGCTCATCAACAGCTCTTTCTAAGCATTGCGCCGAGATGTCGGAACGGCAGGCGCCGTCTCCGGGAGGCAGAATCTCAGCCCGCCGCCCCAAAATCCGTCGTTGATGCAGTAGAGCGGCACCTCCTCGTCACCGACGTGGAGGGTGGGGTTCCTTATTCCGTATTTTGAGAGGTTGAAAGTCAACTCGACGCTCCTATCGGGTGAGGTGCAGCTGTAAGCAACGTTCCATGGGCTCGTGTCTTCACACCGATTGAGTTCCCTCGTCGTGCCGGCCCCGTCCACGTACTCCCAGGTCCTGTCCCGATACCCGCCGACCTGAATGGCGGAGTTCGGAGTGGCGACGGCGTCGGTACGGGTGAATGGCCGCTCATCGCAGCCCGTCAGCGTGAGCAAGGCCAGTAGGGCGAGACCGATTGTTTTTCCAGCACCATGCATTTTCATTCGGATCACCCCCAATCCCACGCACGCCGTATGGCCAGAGCAGCCCCAATGCTAGCTTGCCGTCCTCCCTGAAAGATTCAACGGTCCTTGGCTTGCTTCTCACGGGCGGCGGCTACAGCTGGTCTTGAGCGCCTTTGTGTTTGCTTCTGCTGCTTCGGCCGGCGTTTCCGTCGCCGGCGCCGCCGTCCCTGGCCGTTGAAGGGTGGCCGGGGCGCGCCGAACTGGGGGCCGCTCCAGTACCGTCCGCCTATCAAAATCCCGGCGAGGGCGCCATAAGCCGACGCATGCGGAAGGGCCATCTGGTCGGTGGCACCACCCACGAACGCCAAGGCAAACCACACAACGGGTAGGCCGAGGCTAAGGAGGCCGTTTCTAATTTCCAGCGGCAGCGGTAAGCGGAACAATGCCCAGCCTGCGATGACAGCGACAACAAGCACTGCAACAGCAGGCGCTGTCGGTGACAGGAGAACCAGTTGGGCTGTCCCGATGCCGAACAGCACCAGCGCGCAGGCTGCATTGATCAGTGCCAGGCGCCACCCGCCGGAGAACTTGCCGTCGGCGTCGGGCCGGCGCGGGCGGGTTTGCGTGCGCTCTCGCCCGGCGCCCGGTCCCGACCAGATGTATCCGCCGGCGATCGAGCCGACCATGAACCCGATGAACCACGGCCCCGCCGCGGGGATGTCCAGGGCGCCATCGACGTCGAGCGAGATCAACATCCAGTAGTTCAGGAGGAACGACCAGAGCATCACCGTGAACGCCCGGAATGATCGTGAGACGACGCGAACCAGGAGAAATGCGTAGACCGCCCCTACCGAAAGGAACACTGATGCCTCAAGGAGACGGTCGCCGGCAAACCACACGAACACCGCCAGCATCAGAGCAATCATCCCGGCGTGCAGGATCCGCGCGTCCCACTGGTCAATTTTCTTCAGCACAGCAGTACCCCCATGTACACAAGGCTAGGGCAGGGCAAGCCGCATCCACGGCAGCCAAGATCACCTCCCCGCGGTCGCGGTTTGCGCTGGCGCGGGCGAAAGGCGAGCTCAGCACCGCTGCTCCTGTCCTGGAGGTACAGCAAAGCCCCACCGCGGAAGAACCGGGGCGGGGCCGAAATGCTGCCGGGATGGAACTAGACGTTGAACCTGAATTCCACGACGTCGCCGTCCTGCATGACATATTCCTTGCCCTCGATGCGGGCCTTGCCCTTGGCGCGGGCTTCCACCACGGAGCCGGCGTCGATGAGGTCCTGGAATGCGAAGACCTCGGCCTTGATGAAGCCCTTCTGGAAGTCGGTGTGGATGACTCCGGCGGCCTGCGGGGCGGTCCACCCCTTGTGGATGGTCCAGGCCCGCGTTTCCTTGGGGCCGGCGGTGAGGTAGGTCTGCAGGCCCAGAGTGTCGAAGCCGATGCGGGCGAGCTGGTTGAGCCCGCTCTCCTCCTGGCCGGTGGAGGCCAGCATCTCGGCGGCATCCTCTTCGTCGAGTTCGGCGAGCTCGGATTCAAGCTTGGCGTCGAGGAACACGGCGTTGGCCGGAGCGACGAGGGCGGCCAGCGTGGCCAGCTTCTCGGCATCCTGCAGCACGGCCTCGTCGACGTTGAAGACGTAGATGAACGGCTTGGTGGTGAGCAGGCCGAGTTCGCGGATGGGCTCAACGTCGATCTTCGACGCCGACAGCGGCTTGCCGGTGTCCAGGAAGGTCTGCGCTTCGAGCGCTGTCTTGAGCACGCTCGGGTCGAGCTTGCGACCCTTGGTCTCCTTCTCGTACCGAACGATCGCCTTTTCGAGGGTCTGCAGGTCGGCGAGAACGAGCTCGGTGTTGATGGTCTCCATGTCACCGGCCGGGTTGACCGCACCGTCGACGTGCACCACGTCGGGGTCGGCGAAGCCACGGATGACCTGCGCGATGGCGTCGGCTTCGCGGATGTTGGCCAGGAACTTGTTGCCCAGGCCCTCGCCCTCGCTGGCGCCGCGCACGATTCCGGCGATGTCGACGAACGACACCGGGGCCGGCAGCAGACGCTCGCTGCCGAACACCTTGGCCAGCTTCGCCAGGCGGTGGTCGGGCAGGTTGACGATGCCAACGTTCGGCTCGATGGTGGCGAACGGGTAGTTCGCCGCGAGCACGTTGTTCTTGGTCAACGCGTTGAAGAGGGTGGACTTGCCGACATTGGGCAGTCCGACGATTGCAATAGTAAGAGCCACGAGAGTCCATGGTACCGGCTCAGCCCGTTCGGACGCGCCCCTCCACACCAAGCCCCGACCAGCGGATGCCCGCGGCGCGGCAGCGTCGGTGGCGCGTGAGACCATGAGGCGTGCCCGTCAACTTCACCGCCATCGATTTCGAAACCGCCAACTCCTCGGCCGCCTCGGCCTGCTCGGTGGGGTTGGTGAAGGTGCGCGACGGTGTCGTCGTCGACAAGATCGGCTGGTTCATCAAGCCCCCGCTGGGCCACGACCTGTTCCAGGAGTGGAACATCAAAATCCATGGCATTCGCCCCGAGCACGTGGCCGCGGCGCTGAGCTGGTCGCAGCAGCTGCCCGACCTCGTCGACTTCGCCGACGGCGACGTGCTCGTGGCACACAACGCCGGCTTCGACCTGGGTGTCATCAAGACCGCATCCGCGATCACGGGCATGACGGTGCCCGATTTCCGCTACGTGTGCAGCCTGCAGGTGGCCCGAAAGACCTACCACCTCGACTCCTACCGGCTGCCGGTCGCGGCGATGGCCGCCGGTTTCGAGGACTTCTCGCACCACAACGCCCTCGCCGACTCCGAGGCCTGCGCCGCGATCATGATCCACGCCGCCGACCGGCACGGCGCCGACACCATCGAAGACCTGGCCCGCATCTGCGGCGTCAACGTCGGCGTGATCGGCCCGGTCGCCACCCTGGAACACCGGGCCACGCACGGCCCGATGGCCCTGAACTAGCCGGCACCGACTGCCCCGGGCAGCTCCGGCCGCGCGACGCGCGTCCCGGCTCCCGGCGGTGTCGGTGGCCGCTGTCAGACTGGCCGCATGGATTTCCTCGCGCTTCTCTTCGGCCTGCTTCTCGGTGTGCTGCTCGGTGCCCTCGTGAGCGCCGTGTTTTTCCAGCGGCGCCGGTCGGCCGGCCCTGCAGTCGAGGATCCGGCCGTGCTCGAGGCCCGGCATCAGGTGGTGCTCGCCGACACCCGCGCCAGGGAGGCCGGTGTGCAGTCGCTGCTGCGGGAGGAGCTCGCCTCGATGCAGGCCACCGCCGACGGCCTGCGCGACCAGATCGCCGACCAGCGACGGCAGTACCGCGAGATCGTCGACCGGCAGCGCGACGACCAGGCTGCACGCACCGAACGGGACCGGCAGGAGAGCCAGGTGCTGCAGGCCCTGGCCCCCGTGAAAGACAGCCTGGCGAACATGCAGCAGAAGGTCGCCGAGCTCGAGCAGCAGCGCAGTCTGCAGCACGGCGAGCTCACCGAACAGCTGCGCTCGGCCACAGAGTCCGAGGAGCGTCTGCGCAGCACCGCCGAATCCCTGGCCTCGGCCCTGCGCGCCAACAACACCCGGGGTGTTTGGGGTGAGACCCAGCTGCGCAGCGTGGTCGAGGCCGCCGGGCTCATCGAACGGGTCGATTTCGACGTGCAGTCCAGCATCACCTCGGATGCCGGCGCCGGCCGGCCTGACATGGTCGTGCACCTGCCCGGCGGCAAGAACATCGCCGTGGACGCCAAGGTTCCCTTCACCGCGTTCCTCGAGGCCAGCCAGATTCCGGCGACGGCGACCGGTGCGGATGGCGCCCAGCGCGCCGTGTTCATGAAGGCGCACGTGAAGGCCGTGCGCGACCACGTCACGGCGCTGGGCAGCAAGGCCTACTGGCAGGGCCTGGCGGCCTCCCCCGAGCTCGTGATCGCGTTCATCCCCAGCGAATCGTTGGTGTCGTCGGCGCTGGAGGCCGACCCGTCGCTGATGGAGTTCGCGTTCAGCAAGCGCGTCGCACTGGCCTCCCCCGTCACCCTGTGGTCGGTGCTGAAGACCGTGGCGTTCAGCTGGCAGCAGGATGTGCTCACCCACGACGCCCAGGTGCTCTTCGACCTCAGCCGTGAGCTGTATTCCCGGCTGGCCACCACCGCCACCCACATCGAGAAGCTCGGCAGAGCGATCGAGCGCACCGTGAAGGACTACAACGGTTTCGTCGGCTCGATGGAGCGCCAGGTGCTGCCCACCGCCCGCAAGCTCAACGCCCTCGACGAGTCGAAGGTGCTGGCCCCGCTCGGGGGCATCGAGGAGACCCCCCGCGAGCTGGTGGCCTACGAGTTCGTGGCCGCGCTCGAGACCGATGCCCTGGAAGCGATCCCCACCCGCGACTGAGCTCGCAGACACGTTGCCAGTTGGGGCCCCGTCAAGAACTCTGAAGGGGCACCGACTGCGATCTCGCCGGCCGCTTCGCACCTGAGGTGCCGGTTCAGGCCCCCACGGGCACCCGGAAGGGGCGTGAAGTGGCCACTCGCCGGGCCGCCCGCCCGCCGAGATGCCGCACAGTGCCCCTTCAGAGCCCGCGAGGGGTACTTCTGCGGCAAGTCGATATGGGGTGCCTCCACGAGGTGCCGCAAGGCGCCCCTTCAGTACCCCGGAACGATGTTTTTGCGGCACGTCGGCGGGGGTGGGCCGGCGTGACCGGATGGGCCTTGGGGCACCGCTACGGAATGGCGCGGGCGGTGCGCTCGAGGTCGGACACCGGCTGCTCGCGCTGGGTGGCGATCGCCGCGCCGGCCGCGGCGCAGACCACGACGATGGCGACCTGCTGCTGCAGAAGCAGGGTCTCCCCGAGCACCAGCACGCCGAACACCGCCGCGACGACCGGACCGAAGCTCGTGATGATCGCGTAGAGCCGCGGGGTGATCCGGCGCAGGATGAAGGTGTCGAGCGTGTAGGGGAACGCCGAAGACAGCACGCCCACGGCGACGAGCAGGCCGATCACGCCCCAGTTCAGCTTCGAGTAGTCCACGGTGACCAGCGCCAGCGGAACGAGCAGCACCAGGCTGACCAGGCTGGCGATGGTGATGCCCTCCAGGCCGGGCAGCTGGGTGGCCACCCGGCGGGTGAGCAGGATGTAGCCGGCCCAGGCGGCCGCGGCGGTGAGCGCCAGGGCGATTCCGAACGGGTCGAGTGTGCCATCCGACCAGGTGAGCAGGAATACCCCGCCGGCGGCAGCGGCCGCGCAGACGAAGTCGAGTGCTCGGCGGGACGCGGCCAGCGCCACGGCGAACGGGCCGAGGAACTCGATGGTCGCGGCCACGCCCAGGCCGAGCCGGTCGACCGACTCGTAGAAGGTGAGATTCATCACCGCGAGTACAACGCCCAGCATCAGTGCCGGCCACAGCCGTGCCCAGGTGAAGGTGACGAACTTGGGCCGGTAGAACGGCAGCACGGTGATCGCCATCACGAGCTGGCGCACCGCCACGACGACGGGCGAACCGACCACGGGGATGAGCAGCCCGGCCAACGACGAGCCGTAGTTGATCGTCACCTCGGTGACGAGTTGGGCTCCGGCGCCGGTGAGGCGGTCACGCTTGGCTGTCACTGTTCTCCCCCGCCGAGCGGATGCGGCACTCCGACGACACTACCGGCCAGCCACCGCAGCCTGGCCACGCGGTGCGCCGGGTCAGCTGCGCCGGTAGCCCAACCGGCCAACGGCGGCCGGGTCGTCCTCGATCTCGGCGACCCCGTCGAAGACCGCATCGGCCGGGTAGACCAGCAGCGGCACGCCAGCCACCACCTGGATGGTGACGTCAACCGTCTGACCGGGGTCGGTGGTGTAGCAGCGCATGTCGAAGAACTCCCCCAACGGCTTGCCAGAGGTCACGGCGTCGTTGAGGTAGCTCACGAGAGCGTCAGCGAAGCGGTCCGAGACGGTGAAGCTTCTGCCGTAGTAGTCAATGCGTTTCATGTCTGGAACTCTACCGAGCCTCGCTGCCACCAGTGAAGGCCGCCCCGACAGGAGCGGCCGTCACCGGCATTTCAGGCAGCCGGCCCGAACGGTCTACGGCTGGAGGAGGCCGTTACGGCGACGACGAACCGCCAGGAACACCCCGCCCGCAGCCAGCAGCAGCGCGGCTGCGCCCACCAGCGGGCCGACCTGTGCGCCGGTGGCTGCGAGAACGCCGCCGATGGCCGAGGCGACGCCTGCCGCCACAGTTTTTGTGGGACCGGCACCTGAGACCGCTCCGGCCGGCGGATCAACAGTCGGCGCCGGGGTCACGCCGGCCGCGGCGACGGTGAGCGTGGCCGACGCGGAGACGCCGGTCTGGGCACCGGTGAGGGTGACGGTGTACCGGCCCGGGGCGGTCGGCGCGGTGCCGGTGAACACGGCCTGACCATCGATCACGTCGGCGACGCCCAGCGGGTCAACCGAAGCGGCGGTGCTCACCTCGCTGGTGGCGCGCCAGTTGGCGGCGAGCCCAGCGCCCGTCGCGGTGAAGTCCGCGCCGGGGGTGACAGCGGCCTTGTCGAGAGTGAGCGTGGCGGCGGCGCTGAGGGACCTGAGGTCAGTGTTCAGGGCGAGAGCGTTGGACGAGGTGAAGAATAGGTCCGTCTGGTCGGTGAGTCCGAGCACGTTGGCCGCGCCGGGGCCGTAACCGGCGATACGCACCTGGGATCCGGTGTGCTGCTGTGACTCGCCGGCTTCGGCGGTGCCGTAGCTCACGAGCATGGGCGAGCCCTCCTCGGTGGTCAGCGCGACGCTGAGTCCGGGCGGGGTGGATCCGACGATCTGGCTGGTGTGGGCGTGGTCGGCGGTCACCACGACGAGGGTGTTGCCGTCGGCTTTGGCGAAGGCGAGTGCAGACTGCACGGCCTCATCGAGGTCGACGGTCTCGCCGATCTGGCCGCAGGCATCCGCGGCGTGGTCGCGCTTGTCGATGCTGGCACCCTCGACCTGCAGGAAGAAGCCCTGCTCGCTGTCGGCGGACAACAGGTCGATGGCCTTGTCGGTCAGAGAGGCCAGGGACAGGCCGGTGTCCAGTCGTGCGGGGTTCGCTGTGCAGGAGACCGGGGCGAGGTCGGCACCACCGACGATGGCGTCCGGGCCGATCCAGCGGGTGGGGAAGTTGCCCGGGGTGAAGAGTCCGAGAACCGGGGCGCTCTGGTCGGCCGCGGCGACCGAGGCCAGGCCCGCTGCGTCGTTCACCAGCTGATAGCCGCGGTCGGTGGCCTGCTCGAAGAGAGTCTGCCCGGCCCAGTCACCGGCGGCGGCCCTCTCGTTGAAGGTGGCCGAACCGCCGCCGAGCACTACATCGGGGCGCAGGGTGAGCAGTTGCTCGGAAATGGAGCCCAACCCACCGTTCTCGAGAGCCTCCGAGGCACAGTTCGCCGTGGTCTTCACCGGTCCGTAGCAGCCGCGAGCGGAGATGTGGGCGACCTGCGCGCCCGGGGTGGCATCCTGGATTTCGGCAGTCGACACGTTGCCGGTGCGCAGCCCGTTGGCCTTGGCCAGTTCCAGCAGTGTCGACTGGGGGGTGCCGGCGATGTCGACCGAAAGCGCACCGTTGTTGGTCTTGGTGCCGGTTGACCAGCCGCTGGCGGTGGAGGCCGACTCCGACGCGTAGTTCGGGGTGCCGTCCTTGTTGAGCGCGTAGGTCGTGTACTGGCCGGTCAGCGGCAGCGCGTCGATTCCGGCGAACGCGCCGGCGGCGCCTTCGGCGTAGTTGCGGGCCACCGTGATCTCACTGTCGCCCATGCCGTCGCCGATCAGAAGAATGACGTTCTTGGCCGGCCCGTCGATGATCGATTCGCGGATGGCGGCGGTCTTGTCGGTGGTGTTGCGGGCAGCCCCGCCGTGGTCGTCGGTGGCAGCGTGTGCGCCGAGCGGAGCGAGGATGCTGGCGCCGGCGATGAGGCCGGTCGCTGCGACCATGAGCGCGCTGCGCCCTGGCCGTCGAATGGATGACTTGGACGCACGGTACACGGTGTTCCCCCTGGAATTAGTGTGTGGGTTGGCCCTGGACCCGGACCGACGCGACGAGGCTAACCGGGCAGCGCAGAGCGGTGGTGAACCTCCGGTGAACGGCAGGGACCCGTGGCGCGGGTCAGTGAAACACCGACCGGGCCACCGCCGTCACTTCCACGGGCAGGCCATCGGGCACGAACAGGGTGAGCACGGGCGGTCGCCACCAGGCCTGCAGAGTGATCGTGGCGCTCTGGCCGTCCGCCGTGTCGGCGCGGGCCAGCACCAGGCTGTCGATCCCCGGCTGTTCCGCGACGGCCAGGTACGCCGTCGCCGCGGCCCGGATCTCGCCGGTCGTCAGGGCCGCATGCAGTTCACCGGCCTCTATCGCGACCGAGTCGAGGGTGAACGATTCCGCCGCGGCGAGCGCCGCCCCATCCGCCAGTGTGAACAGCCTTTTGCGCTCGAGGTAGAGGCTCGTAGCGGCGACCACGATCAGCACCACCAGCAGCGCCAGAAAGCCGTAGAAGATGGTGAGCAGCAGGGTTGAACCGTCCTCGCCCCGGGTGCTGCGGCCGGTGCCGACGCCGGTCCAGTGCGCCATCGGGGTCACCCCTCGTGCCAGAATCTGGACACCGTCTGGGTGGCCGACGCTTGCAGCGGGATGCTGCCGCCGTGCGACTGCGTGATGACGGCGGGAACCAAGGGCAGATGGACGACCACCCGCACCGTCACCGTCACCACGCTGCGACGGGACAGACACACGGCGGACCCCGGGCAGGTGATGCTCACCTCGGCGTCGGCCGCGTCGATGCCGTAGTCGGCGAGCCCCACCAGCACGGCACGCTCGGCGCGGGCCTCGGCGTCGCCGGCGGTGGGCGCCTGAACGTACACCCGGGCCGCCTGTCGGGCCGCACCCTCCACCGCGAACGCCCCGCCCTGCACCACGGACATCGTCAGAACCAGGTAGACCAGCGGCACCAGCAGGATCAGCCCGGCGGTGATGAACTCGAGCGAGGCTGACCCGCGCTCGCCGGTCGGCAGCCACCACCGGTCACTCAATTTCCAATCCCTCCACGGCCGCATGTCCCCTCACCTCCAGGCCACGGTCCACACCCAACAGACCGAACATCGGCAGCGGGGCCACCACCCGCACCTGCACACCGGTCTGCCCGGCGACATCGGCGTAGCTGGCCGTGACATCGGCGGCGTAGACCGGTCCGAGCGCCGCCGTGATCAGGTCGCGGCTGCGTGCGGCGCCCCGCTCGAGGCCGCTGTCGGCCAACGCGGCGTATCGGGCGCCTTCCGCTGCCGCATCCAGCACCGTGTTACGGATGTGCAGGGCGAGTGCGAGCTGCAGGACCGCCAACGTGAGAGCGGTGAGCAGCGCCGACACCATCACGAATTCGGCCACCGCCGTGCCACGCTCGGCGTCGCCGTGCGCACACCGCCACCTGCGGATCATGTCGGCATCAGGGCATCCGCTAGATGCCGCTGACCCGTTCGATGGCCTGCTCGAAGATGCCGCTGAGCGCGGGTCCGGCCAGACCCCAGATGATCATGACCAGCCCGGCTGTCATCAGGGTGATCAACACCCAGCCCGGTACGTCACCCCTCTCGTCGTGCAGCCCAATGCGGATACGGTTCTGTAACTGGGTGGTGAGGCTCACGGTGTCCTGCTTTCTCTCGGGTGATGCACGGATGGTGCGGGTCGATGCCGCTGGAACGGTGTTGGTCAACGACGTCTAAAAACCGGCCTGCAGCACGAACAAGCCGGGAAAGATCGCGAAAAGAATGGTCATCGGCAGGATCAGGAACACCAGCGGGCTCGTGTCTGGACTAAGATGTTGACCATGAGAGCTGGAATTTACGCCCGGATCAGCCAGGATTCTGCGGGCGAGAAGTTGGGTGTGGGTAGGCAGAAGAAGGACTGCACCAAGGAAGCCGCTGAGCGCGGATGGGACGTTGTCGAAGAGTACGTCGACAACGACGTCAGCGCGACAAGGTCGAAGGTGAGGCCTGAGTACGAGCGGATGCTCGCCGACGTGCGATCGGGGCACATCGAGGCGCTCGTGGTTTACAGCATCGACCGTCTCACTCGCAAACCGTCTGAGCTCGAGACCGTAATCAAATTTGCAGACGAGTACAGCTTGGCGCTAGCTACTGTTGCCGGTTTCATGGATCTTTCAACCCAAGAAGGTCGGATGATGGCACGTACGATGGGAGCCTTCGCCGCCTTTGAGACAGGAAAAATGGGGGTGCGGCTTCAGCGAAAGTTCTTGGAGAAGGCTGAACTCGGCGAACCGCACGGTTTTAGCCCATACGGATATACCCGCATCCTGCCTGTCGGCACTGACGGTCAACCGACTGGAAGGGTAAAGCGTGACGTGATCCACCCCGAGCACGGTGATGTGGTACGCGAGGCCGCGCGCCGAACTCTTTCTGGCGAATCTCTCCGTTCGATCGTCACCGACTACAACAAGCGCAGCATCCACGGGCCAAAGGCCAAGCAGTGGAACTCGACGATCCTCCGGCAGATACTCCTGCGGCCGACGAACGCGGGGCTACGCCAATACCAAGGCAAGGTGCTCGGGCTGTCAACGACCCAGCCGTTGTATGACGTGCCGACGCATGACCGTCTGGTGGCACTACTGAACGATCCCAGCCGTAAGAGCAATTTCTCCGGGTCCAGCTTCAAGTACCTGCTCAGCGGCCTCGCCATTTGCGGTTTGTGCGGCGGTCCGATGCGCCGCCAGATCGGGCGCACAGTCGTGAGCAAGACGACCGGAGCCACCAAACGCCAGCCGGCATCGTACAGCTGCGCAGCCTGCTACAAGGTGCGCCGCAACCAGGAGGCCGTCGACGAGCTGGTCGTCGAACTTGTGATTGCTCGGCTCTCTCAGGAGGATGCGGCGGGCCTCTACAAGACCGGCGACAGCGAGAAGGCGAAAGATGCACAGGTCGCGATCGAGGCGGCCGACGCGAAGCTTGCGCGAGCCGCCGACGACTTCGCCGAAGACGCGGTGACACACGCGCAGTTCAAGCGGATCACCGAAACCCTCCGCCGGAAGCGAGCGGATGCTGAGCGCGACCTCGATGGAGCCAGACCCCGCACACACCTAACGGCTCTAGCCGGAGGAGAGGTTAGGGCAAAGTGGATAGCTATGCCGATCGACGCACAGCGCGAAGTAATCACGGACCTGCTGGCTGTCACGATCATGCGCGCCGGGTCCGGTGCGCGGTTCGACCCGGATCTAGTAGTGGTCAAATGGCGGGAGCTCAGCTAGGGAGACCGCCATTTACCGCACGGATGGAATGCCCACGCTTGCCCGACTTGCGGTCGCTCTTCTCCTTACTGGTCGGCCTCTTGCCGCCCGAGCACCAGTCCATCCGGCCATAGAAGAAATGCGAGGCGAAGCGGTTCTCTTCTGGTAGCCAGCTCTGCTGCAACGTGCAGGACGGGCATTCTCGCTTCTGGGGTGTCATAGCCGCAGCCTAGCTGGCGAGCGCCCTATAGACCGAGGCCCGGCTCACGCCAAGCTCGTCGGCGATCGTCTGGGCGCCCTGACCCTTAGCCCGGAGTGTCTGGGCAAACTCGATTTTCGCTGGTGATAACGCACGCGGCCGGCCGCCAACACGGCCGCGTGCCTTCGCCGCGGCGAGGCCAGCGACAGTGCGCTCACGGATCGTGTCACGCTCCAGCTCGGCGAACGCCGCGATGATTGTAATCATGGCGCGTCCCATCGGGCCAGCCGAATCGAGGCCCTCGGTGATCGACCGAAAACCCACACCGCGTTCGGCGAGCGTTGCGAGCAGAGTGAGGGTATGGCGTGTGTTCCGGCCGAAGCGGTCGAGCTTCCAGACGACCACGACATCGCCGTCCCGGACGTACTTGAGCAGCGCGTCGAGTTGAGGGCGGTTGGCAAGTGAACCTGACACTCCTAGGTCGGAGTAGATCTTCGTGACGCCGGCCGCTTCTAGAGCGTCGGATTGCAGAGCCGGATTCTGTTCGGAGGTGCTAACCCGGATGTACCCGATGTTCGCCATTCGATGCTCCAGAAAGGTAGCCCGCAGGTTCTGAGACGAAACGGTTTCGGTCACGGGTTCTGAGACACCATGCGCGGTACCTCTGACACGGGCTACCGATTTCTCAGAATCGACCGTTATTGGAACGCCCGCGCATGTACTCACCATGCCCACCGAACCGGACCTCAGCACCTTCTCCACTTTTCTCATTACGACCAGCACCGACCCAATCACCTTCTTCCGGAGCCGGACTACCGCTTACTCCGAAGCCTCCATTGGTGACACCACCCCGAGGACAGCATCGGTCGGATGCGCCTTCGAGTTAAATGAACCGGCAGTCGTCCAGTGGGCCGGTGGCGGCAGCTACACCGGCGGCCGTGTCCTCTCCGTCGCGCAGGTAGCCGACTCGGTATTCGTGCCGGTGCCATGACAGGTGATGGGCTGGGACCTGAACGGGTGGACTTGGCCTCGCCACGGGGTTTCGAGTACCTCGCGGTCACCCAGCTCGAGATCCTAAAAATACGGCTGCACCGTGACGGCGCGATCACCGGAGGCATCCAGCGATCACGCGCCGGCATCCTTGGACCGCACCAGAACTACATCGGCCACATCCTTCCGCTCGTCATATTCGAGATGGTGGTCGGCGAGGTCGACTGGTTGACGGCTGAGGACCTCAGGCTGGACGACTAAACATTCTTCTGCTCGATCTCCATCAGCCGCACCATGTACGGCTCGACCAGCGCGACATAGGACGACCGCAACAGGTGCGACGGTTCAACTGGCATCTCATTGACGGCCTCCGCGAACTCCGAGCCGGTCATGAACCCGCCGGCCTTTACCAGGCTTCGGCCGGCTTGAGCAATCAGCTCAGCGTTCGCATCGGCAAAGGCGAAAGCCCAGATGAGACCGGCGAACCCCGTACCCTGTCGGACGTTGTGGATGTCGTGCGCGTCCTCATCGTCGGCAGCGCAATCCCAATAGTCCATGATGTCACACAGCGCCTCGTCTCCGTTGTGCTGGCGGTGCCAGTTCAAGTCCATGACCTGTCCGGCAAGAGCGACACGTGCGGCAACGTCGTTGCTGATCATGCGCGGCGGCGGTTGGACCAGGCCGGTTCCGGCGTCGTCCAAGGTGATGTGGTCGAAGCTCAGGCCGTGCACCATATAGGCGAGGGCATGAGCCGCCTCGTGCTCTGAGCCAATCCGGTAGTTCTCGGCGGCCAGGTAAGCCGGTGTCATCGTCGTGGTGTCCATCGTCAGTCTCCCCTAATCCCCGACGCCTACGCTGCGGTGATCGTGTAGTTGATGCCGCCGGCGTCGCCGGGCACGGTGACCGTCTTGTAATCGAGGGTGTCCAGGAAGAACCAGGCACACATAACCGGCAGCATGTAGACGCCGTCGGTGCGGTCGCGGCCGGAAGCGTCCAGGTCGGCTTTGAGCTCGCGGGCCGTGTACGTGGTGGCGCGGCCGTCTACGGTCACGGTGACCAGGGAATGCGGCAGTGTGACGCCGTGGTCGGTGAACGTGATCCGGTCGACTTCGGCCACTGTCACCGGGTAGTGAAGCTGCCCGTCCGCGTCGCACTCCCCCACCTCTACGCTCAACTCGCTTGCCTCAGCCCAAGCAAGGACCGCGGCGTCAACAGCCACTGCAGCGTCAGCTCCGAAGCCGGCTGCGAAGTCAAGGTCAACATCTTCCTGAGCCAGCCGGCCGTAGAAGATGGCCTCCAGCTCGTCGAACGCCAGCTCGGCAAGTGACACCGGCGCCTGGCCGGCGCCTTCGCACCACAGCTCGACGGTCGAACCGGGTGTCACCTTCGCGGTGCTGAACGATGCGACCAGTTCGGCAGAGCCGATGGAAGAGATCTGGTCGAGGATCGCGGCGTGGACCGTAGCGGTGACTGTGAGGTTGAGGATGTTCATTTGGTTCCTTCTGTTTTCTGGTGGTGAACCGGCCGTATGACTGGTTCGACACATAGAAGTGGCCGCATGCGCAAAAATCGGGCTATTTCCGGAAAATACTTTGAGAATCTTTTCTAGGCACAAGAAAGCCCCGCGCACCTAACTGGTACGCGGGGCTTAGTTGGACCGTTACGCCCGTGTGGCCGTGTACTCGCGGCGTGTGAACTCGCGGCCTTCGTAGCTGTCGACCCCGTCATCTGCGCTGGCGTTCTCCAGGACCCAGCCGAGCTTGGCAGCGGCGGCCGCTGCCACCTGGTCGAGGGTGGCTTCGTCGTGGTCACCGGCCGGCCATTCGACTTCGAGCTCGGCGTCTGCATCATTGACCGTCAGCACGATCGTGCCGAAGAATCGGTACGTCTCGGCTTCCTGGTCGCTGATGCTTTCGGCGCTGATGAATGCGGTGGTGGTGGTGGTGGTGGTGGTGGTGTTCGACATTTTTATTCCTAGTTGTTCGTAGTTGTCTGAGAGGCCTTCTGACCTTCACCACATAGAAGTGGCCGCTTGCGCAAAAATGGGGGTGTTTTGGGAAAATACTTTGAAAATCTTTTCAGGGCGGCTCGGATCTCGGTTAGATGATCCGAGCCGCCCCTCAGATCAGCGGCGGCCGTCGACTAGAGCTCGCGCGACGGTCGCCGCGGACCAAACGGCTGATACTGGCGGGATCGAGGCGTAGTCCGCTGCCTTCTCGGCGTAGGTGCCGGTTGGCTTGAAGAAATCGGCGTCCTGCATGATGCCCATCAGGCGCGAGCCTTGAGCTGAGCGAGCGCGAAGGCGACCCGGGTTTGCGCGCTGCCGAAGTTTGCGACTGTGAAGTGGTTGCTGCTGCTGTTGTTCGTGGTGTTCATTTTCTTCCCCTCCAAGGAAAGTGAGTGGTGCAGGTGGTTGGTGTGGGTTTGTGGTTCTACTTGGAGAGCAGGCGCTCAATCAACGCGGTCTGCGCAGCCAAGTGGAAGCTCAGGCGGATCGTGGTCCGTGTTGCGGCATCGAAGCCAGCAAGCTCTGCCGCGTAACGGCTGGCAGCCGCGTCAACTCCGGCGAGAGCCGGGAAGAGCGAGACGAGAGCCTCTTCGACGGACTCGGCGGTGGTCAGGTCGAGCGGGGTGGTGGTGGTGGTGGTCTCAGGCATTTGGATCTCTTTTCTCCGGCCACTCAGCCGGTGGTGGTGCGTGGTTGGTGGTTTGTGGTTAGTTGAGCTCGAAGGCGCGTTCGCGGTTCTCGGGAGACTCGCCTTCAAGGTCAAGGCGAGAACGGAGGTCGGAGTGGTCGGCGGCTTCGGACGTCAGCGTCCAAGAAAGGTTGTTGACACCTCGCTGCGGTGCGTAGAAAACGTCAAGTCCGAACAGGTCGCCGATGCCGTATACGATCAGGTTGAGTGCGTCGTAGACAGCGGTGAGGCTGAACTCCCCGTCGATGAAATCGTCAGAAGTGACCTGGGCTTTGCACCCCACCCGGCTTCCGACCACACCGATCCGGATCATGCCAACCTGGCGGTTGGCACCATGGACCAGGGAGACCTTGGCGCAGAGCGTTACAGGAGTGCCTGTGGCTGTTCTCGCCGCGACATCGTTCTCGACAGCTTCAAGCCTTTCGGCGGAGATGATTTCGTGGTTCATGTTCTGTTCCTTCTGCTTCGTTTGCGAGGAAGACGGTCGCTGCCTCAGGTAGTAGTGGAGGAAATGGCTGCCCAAACGCAACATCACGCAAAGATTTCTTTGAGAATCGGCTCCAGAGCTGACAGGGCACGCTGGCGGTTGGCACGGACTGCCTGCTCGGATACTTGAAGGATTTTGGCCGCTTCACCGGACGTCAAGTCGGCGTCGATGACCAGGGCAAGAACCTGCTGAGCCCGGACGCTGAGGCTCTTGACCGCAGCCTGGACGCTCAGCTTCTCCTCGACTGACAGGCCGGCCTCAGGCGCACCGATGCGATCGCGAAGTGGTGCGGTTTCGGAGTCGGCACTGTCGTTGTCGAGGGATATGCTCTTGGACCAGGAAGCGGCGGCCGCTTTCGTGGCTTCGGAGCCACGCTGATTTGAAGCCACCATGTCGGGTGGGACGGAAGCGTGCTCGTGCATTTCCGACGCATACTCACGAATGGCGCCGGCAATGTCGTGTTTGGCGTAGCTGACGAACGCGCCTTTCTCTGGTGCGAAAGTTAGTGCTGCCGCCACTGCTCCTAACTGGGCGGCTTGGAGCAGGTCATCCCAGACCAGCTGCGGGTTAGCTGCCGCCCAGTTGGCGGCGATCCTCTTCATGGAACCCTCAGCGAAAGAAGCCAGCTCCCAGGCTGCCGGCGGGATAGCTGATGCCGGCTCGCGGCCTCCATCAGTGCGTGCGGTGTTGCGGTCTTCACGAGCTGAGCGCTGTTTGGCCGTCTCGAAAGGGCCAGCGGCCTGAATTCGTACGGAGAGCTCCACTGCATGCTCTGCGGTGAGGATTGTGTTCGACATTGCTTGTCCCTTTGAGCCGGGGTTGACGGCTTCAGAAGGGAGACATGCGGCGAAACACGGGGTTGAGAGCTTGAGAAAGACTTAAAAAGGGACGAAAAACCGCCAATATCAGAAATCACCCCTGTACTGGGGGTAACATTTGCGGAGACTGGTGGCGGTTAGACGGTGCCACTACCAAAAAGGCATGCGGCAACGAAAAAAACGGCCTGTCTACTGGTGATGTAGACAGGCCGTTCGTGTGTTGCTGCTCTAGAAGTTCTGCTCTGCTTCCGGGCCCTGCATCGCCATTAGGGCTGTGCCAGGTAGATCCAACAGGTCGGCGGCAACGACATAGCCACGCTTGCGGTTCAGCCCGAGCGGGACAGGGCTCTTGCCTCCCGGCTCAGTGCCGGAAACGACAACCGACGAGAACCCCGCGTCGACCTGGCCCATCGGTACAGTGGCAACAGTCGTGAACCTTTTCAGGTCCTTGAGCGCGGCGCTGTAGATGAGGACGTACTTCCCATCCATCGAGATGAGACCGGCGGCCGTCCTGGACGGGACCGTCTCGAGGAGGCCGAAGTGATCGGGCCGAACGGTCCAGCCGAGACGACGGGCCTCATCGACAACCGGAACGCCACCGTTGGCAAGCTCGAGGTACACGGATCCTGCGGCGATCGCGTCACGGACAGCACGAACCAAGGTGCTGGCTGGGTTCGTGCTCCGGGCCCGCTCTCCCGAAGACTCGGCTAGGCGGGCAACCACCACGTTGACGTCTGCCATCTTCGGCAGAAGTTCGGCGATACCTGCCTCCTCAGCGAATTCCAAGAACCGCGCCCAGCCTGTGGCGATCACTACAGCCGTCTCAGCCGATCGGCCACCGGTCTTAGGCATCAACGAAGCCTTGAGCTCGTCGTTGGCGGTGGTCCAGCCCGACAGACCGCGAGGGAGTTTGTCAATCTTCCGGGCGAGCCATGAGATGTACGCACCGAACAATCGGTTGGCGGCTGCTGGGCTGGTCTTCCTCCACTGGTCGATAGGCGCATCACCCATCGGAAGCATCGCGATGTCGCCACGGCCTTCCTCCAGCGCGATGGACACGACTCGGGAGGCGATCCCCTGCTCCTCGCTGAGGGCCTCGCCGGAGACAATTGACGTCGTCGACGCGTCTGAGGAGCCTCGGAGGCCACCGTTCTGAGTTCCCTTGGCCTCGCCTGAAACTGCGGTATACGAGGCTTGCAGAACCCTGGCCAGCGCAGCCTTGACGCGCGCGGCGTCCGACGGAGTCTCCGGAACCCGGTAGTCATCCCAGAACCCAGTGGCCGAGGAGAGGTACGAGGAGAGGACGCCGCAGCCGGCCGCTGACGATGAGATCAGGGTGCCGCCCGTCCATCCCGCACGCCAGGCCGGCGTGAGGAATGACTGCGTCGCACTCAGCAGGAGCGTCTTCCCCATGTCCGGCGGGCTCGCGATCATCAGTGTGGCCCGGCGGCTAAGGCTGAGCGGGGCGCTCGCCATCATGCCGAACCCAGCCAGAGCAACGGGCGCTTCGGCATTCGGGCTGAGCTGAATGAAACTGGCCAGCGCCAGCGCACCTTCACGAAGCTCGGCAGGGGTCGTGGCAATTTCGCGCCACCCGTGCGCTTCGTGCGTCGGGGTCAGCGCATCGATATCTGATTTTGCCGGCACACCGACCGCGAGACCTTCAACGGGGCCCCGCCCGTTGACCGAGCCGCCGGGTGCAGCGTATGTGACACCGGTGCGAACCCCCGTCTCACCTGCCAGCCAGCCCATCGTCGTCAGCTCCTGGATCCGTGTAGCGGTGTCGTCGGAGCCGAGCTCACGCAGCACGTTGGAGAGATGCTCCTTCTTGGTGCTGCCGATCGGCAGAGCCACCCCCATGTCGAGGCGCTGAACTACGGCGGACGGGCTGGTTGCATCCTCCGGCGAGAAGCCTTGCGCAGAATGGACAACGCGATCGGCTCGTGCAATCGTGACGGTGACCGTCCTGTCACCGCTTTCAACCGGGACACCATTCTTAATTGCGGCGCGAGACACGACCATTGATCGCCACGGTACCCAGTTGCAGATCTGGCGCGCCTTCCATACCTCATTGCCCTGATCGTCGACGGTCTTGACGGTCTCGTAGACTCCGTGCCCGTCCTTCCACAGGCGAACCTCGACATTGTTGGAAAGCTTGAAGATCGACGGAGTCTGCGTCTCCATGGCCGCGGCAACGGTCAGCTCCACCTTTGCCGGCAGGCGGGGAAGGCTTGACGCTGGACGGGCTGTCGGGGTTTCCGGTGGAAGCACGATGACTGTGCCGGCCTGAGTGGGCTTGGTCCTTGCGGTGGCAAGTAGAGCATCGAGGGTGGCCTGGTCGCCGGCTGCGGTTGGCGGGTAGATCACGAGCGGTTCCGGCGCCACGGTGGGAACGGCTGCGGTGGGCAGGTCGCCGTACTCCGGGTCGTACGGCGGCTGGTCGGAGTATGGAATGCCATCATACGAGGCGGGTGCGTGGGCTGCCGGAGCTGCTGCTGCTGCTGCTGCTGCTGCTGCTGGGATGAGCTGACTCATGGATGGTATAGGTGTGACCACACCGAATGCTGCAGCGACCTCCGGGAGCATGGCGGCAAGCACTGCATCAACCAGGTCAGAGTTGACCCACTCGCCGTCGAAAGGACGGATGAGTGCAGCTGCCTGCTTGTACCCGCCCACCGAATGTGCCAGGACGTCGAAGCTGCTGTGTGAGTGCGCGTCATCCTCGAGTCCGAAAGCAGCCTGGGCGGTCGAGGAGAAGAAGGTGACCCGCTGTACATCATCCGTTTCGAAGAAGCGACCCGAATCCCGGTCTGCAACATCACCGGCGGCGTCCGGCATGGAGACACCGGATCCGTGCAGCTCGGCTCCGAACACCTCCTGCAGGAAGCTATCGACAGGGAACGCGGCGGCGAACAGGTCACCAGGACGAGGTTCAGCGTTCGGGTCACGCGGAGCTGACGCAGCCGATGAACCTACGAACGTCCGGTTGCGAACAGCTGCTGCGGTCTTCACCGGGATAGGCGGGTAGATGTTCAGCAGATCCTGGTGGCTGTACATCGGACCGCTGGCTGAGACGAGCTCGACGTCCTTTAGTTGCTCACCCTTGGCGTTGACTGTGCCGGCCGGCCGGAGCACCTGCGTGAGCGCGGCAAGCGGGCCGGCGTCGATGTTACGTCCGTGGCTGGCTCCGAAAGCGAGCCAGAAAGCTTTGTGACGTGCGATGAGCTCTGCGCCTTCGGCGGTGTGCGGGTCGACTGGCGTTTCAAGCGCGAACCACCAGTGGAAGCCGCCGGACGAGTCCACGGAGACGGTCGGGGTTGGGACCTCGGTGAGCCACTCCGCCACCTCGGCGCGGGTGGGGTTGCCCGTTACCCGGTGCTCCCCGTCGTCCGTGTCAATGTCAACGACCAGCGCAACGAGCCCCAGCACATCGGCTTTCTTCCCCCGGCCGCCGACAGAAGCGGCGGCCGCGTCCATGATTCCGACTGAGACCCAAGCGTCTCCACCCTTGGCCGCCTCGCGCTCAATGAGCTTCCATGCAGCCTCGGCATCGCCAGGAGCGGCGAAGCCGGCGGTCCGAAAAACACTAGACCCGGCACTGCGCGCGCAAATGCTGATTACGGAGCCGGCAGGGTAGGACTCAGCGTGCCGAGCGTAGACGGCGGAGTGATGCGCCAGCCAGGCGGTCTTGTTCAAGTTGGTGGTGCTCATTTGGTGTGCCTCTCGGGCTACTGCATCGGTGCCGGCTATGACCGGGAGCTGATCTGCTCGTGAGGTAGTGGTGGAAGGCGCTGGTGTAACGCAACGTGTGCGGCGAAAACTTTTCCGCTCTGGCCAGAGATCACAGCGAAAATGGCCGATTGGCCAGCTCTGGCCACAGCCTGCCCAGAAGCAGATCGGCGCTATGACTGGGATGCGGGGGTGCTGAGGACAAAATGGCCGGAAGACGGAAATCGGAGAGAGATGCAGAGTAGGTGAGCAGTGGAGGCGTATAGAGGCAGAAAAGCTCAGAGATGCCTATCTATCTACATTTAACTGGTCATATATCTATTAATAGGTCTGCATCCCGGTCATAGAGCGGAACTGGCCCTGGGCAGCTCCTGGCCAATTGCTGGGCAGTGCCGGGCAGCATGGCCAGAACGTGGCCAGAGCCGCAGCTAGGTGATCCGCCACCAGCCGCCTCCGTTTTCGGCTTCACCCGCGCGCACGCGCGCGTGCCTATATATGCGACCGAATTCTCAGTACGTGTTGCGTTTCGAAGCCAACTTCCACCACTACCTCAGTGAGCACCTGCTCTACCCGTTCCGGGTCCGCGCCACCTGAGGAAGAACAATGGACATCAAGACAGCGAGACCAGTACCAACCACCAACCAGATCCACCCGGCACCAAAAGGTGTTGATCTCGACCAGGCGACTCACTCGCTCCTGATCATGCAGATGGCAGCCGGCAGCCGGATCACCGCAACTGACACTGCCAATGCCGTCGCCCGCACTGCCCGCAATACTCTTCTCACCGCGTACACCCCATGGATCACCGACCAAGCAACGTTCGGCCGGAAGGGCCTGCAGGGATCCGATGACCGTGCAGGTCAGGCGCTCATGGCATGCGTCGAGGTGATCGGCGGCTACGACCCGACCACAAACGTGCCTCTACACTCATACCTCCGCGCAGCCGCCGCCATTGACGGTGAGGCGGTCGCCGTAGCAGGGATGCCGGCTGACGAGCTCAATCAGAAGCAGCGGCGCTACGCAGTAAAAATGAAACTCCCGATCGCCCGGCCCACATCGTTGAGTACGCCGATCGGCGACGATGGTCTGACGATCGGCGACGTGCTTCCTGGTGTTGACTGCTGGCCTGGTGAGGAAGCTTCTGACGGCGAGAAGCAGTCAGTTGTGGCTGTTGAGCTGTCGAAGATTTCCGAGTTTCATCGGGGGCTACTGGTGGATCACTACGGGTTGGAAGGCGGCGCACCGCGCAGCGTGAAGGACCTGGCGCTGGCACGTGGGATGACCGTCCGTGCAGCCGCCAAAGCAGTAAAGCGAGCGGAAGCTGCCCTCGCGGCAGCGTCTCCCGCACTCCGCGGTTTCCTCGACAGCGCCGACCACGACGGGCAGGTCGCAGCGTAATGAAGACTTACATCTACAACCCGGACAAGACGTTCGAGCAGCACACCACCGACCGTGCACTGGCCGCGCTCAGCGCCACCGTAGGCGCCCTAACTCAGCCGGACGGCCGCCAGTCCTGCCTCATCACTCAGGTGCACGAGGCGGCCGGTGGTGCCTCCTCAGGTGATGCCACGGGCAGCAGCGCACCGCATCTCCGGTCACCCGCGAACGCCTCCGCACTCGACCTCTACCAGGCCATGGAGCGTGCCGGCCGAAGCGCAATGCAGCAGGTGACGGGCGAAGCACAACCGCGCTCCCTCGACCCGCAGACCGCGCTCACCACCTGGCTCACCTGGATTAGCAATCAAGCGACCACCGGTGCCATAACGGGCGACGACCTGGACTTCATGACGGGCAGTCTCCGTGGTCTTGTGAACCGGTCCCACTACCTGCTGGCACCGCCGCGGCGGATCGAGGTTTGCGTGCGCTGCCCAAGCTGTGACGAGCTCCGCCAGGCAAGCAACGGTTACCTGCTGGGTGCGACGCTGCCAGAGGGTCGGCCGCCACTCATCGACTGTGCCGGGTGTGGGGCTGAGTGGAAGGGCCTTGAAGGTTGGGCACGCCTCGCACACGAAGCAGGTTTCGTACTTCCGCTTGACCTCGGCCTGCTGTTGCTAGCTGCTGCGTAGCTTGTGAATAGGCGGAGGGAATACACACTCCCTTCGCCAGTACCGCTAGGCCTTTTCTCCCTTCACGCAACGGGTGAAGCATCAATAAGCCGATCATCGAGAATTTTGAACTATTTTCACCTGCCATGGGCCATTTCCAAAAACCTGACGCATGGAGTAATTGCGGCCGGTTCACCATGTGAACTTCCAGCCGCACTACGCTCTGGAGGGGGCAGCGACATGTACGAAAACCTTTCTACTTCACCCGGCCAACGCAACAAGGCCGCAGGCAAGGCCGCAGGCAAAATCGAGGCTTACATCGATTCGATCGATGCCAAGTCAGCTGCCCGGCTGCGTGCCTACATGGCAGACCCGGCCACACCGGTACTCGCCATCCGCGACGCGCTCCTTGCGAACGGGTTCAGCGCCGGCCTGACCACGATCTGGCAGCACCGACACGACGCCGCACTTCCAATCCGGAAGGCGGCGTAAGTGTACGAGATCATCGGCAAGGCTGCACGTCAGGTGAAAATCCTGACCTTCGACATCGAGACCCGCCCGAACCTCGCGTACACGTGGGGTCTCTGGGATCAGAACATCTCGCTCGCCCAGCTGGTCGAACCCGGCTCCGTGTTCGCGTTCGCAGCCAAGTGGTACGACGAGCGAAAGATTCGCTTCCACTCCGATCACACCGACGGCCATGCCGCCATGGTGCTGGCCGCCTGGCAGCTGCTAGACGAAGCCGACATCGTGGTGCACTACAACGGCAAGAACTTCGACGTCAAGCACCTCAACCGCGAGTTCGTTCTCGCCGGCCTGACACCGCCCAGCCCGTACAAGCAGGTCGACCTGCTGCAGGTCGCCCGCAGCCAGTTCAGGTTCCAGAGCAACAAGCTCGACCACGTTGCATCCCAGCTCGGCCTCGGTGGCAAAACATCACACACCGGGTTCCAGCTCTGGATTGATTGCATGGCCGGCGACGCCAAAGCGTGGCGCCTCATGGAGCGGTACAACCGCCAGGACGTGAGGCTGACCGAAGCGCTCTACGACCGGCTCCGCCCCTGGATCAGGAGTCACCCGCACATCGGCATGTGGACCGGTAAGCCGGATGCCTGCCCCGGCTGTGGGCAGGTCGGCCCGCACGAGTACACAGGCCTCTACCGGACACTCCACCAGGCGTACGACTGGTACAAGTGCCGCAACTGCGGGACGGCGATCCGCGGCACCACGAAGCTGCACGATCCGATCAAGAACCGCCAGGCCGCATAGGCCACCAGCCCACCGCATCGCCACCCTACGTGTCAGGGTGAGTTGAGGCCAGTAGCTCAGAGCAAGTCCGCCGTTTGACGTAGGGCGAGAATCAGGAAGTCCCACCATGTCCAGCCCA
>NZ_JAXCHV010000023.1:0-52072 GCF_035984795.1 Cryobacterium sp. MP_3.1
GACGCGGCCTGGATCAACAAACCCGCCGCTCAGGAAGAAGCGCCGAAACTAGCCGCCTAAACTCACGCTGGCCTCATTCACCTTGACAAATTCCGGTGCGGATTGGCGGCCGGGCGAGCCTGAGTTCCGGCTGATCATTTGCCGCGGCCGGAATACCTTGCCCTGTCGCAGAGTTTGCTGAACGGGACGCGTGTTCGACAACGGCGGCACAGCCGCGCATCCACTGCGTCCGCATCCCACAGATATAAGGAGCACCACGTGAGTCTTTTCACCCCGCTGAACCTCGGCGCCCTCGAACTGCCCAACCGAATGGTCATGGCACCGTTGACCCGGATGCGGTCAGGGGTCGACGGCATTCCGGGTGCGCTCAACATCGAGCACTATCGCCAGCGGGCCACCCTCGGCTTGATCGTGTCAGAGGGTGTCTACCCCGATAAGGCCGGCCAGGGCTTCCCGGGCCAGCCGGGCCTGGTCACCACCGAACAGGTCGCCGGCTGGGCCAAGGTCGCCGACGCCGTGCACGCCTCCGGTGGCCGCATCGTGGCCCAGGTCATGCACGCCGGCCGCGTTTCTCATCCCGAGATCACCGGAGGGCTCCAGATCGTCGCCCCCAGCGCCATCGCCATCCAGGGCGAGAGCCACACCTACAAGGGCAAGCTGCCTTACCCTGTGCCGCGCGCACTGACTGGCGAGGAACTGCCCGGCATCATCGACGGCTTCGTACAGGCGTCTCGCAACGCCGTTGCGGCCGGCCTCGACGGAGTCGAAATACACTCCGCCAACGGGTACCTGCTGCACGAATTCCTTTCGCCGGCCTCCAACCAGCGCGATGACATCTATGGCGGCTCGGCCGAGAACCGGGCCCGTTTCGTGATCGAGGTCGTGACGGCCGTCGCCGCGGCGATCGGCGCCGACAGGGTGGGCATCCGTATCTCGCCCCAGCACAACATTCAGGATGCCCTTGAGACCGACGACGCCGACGTTCTGGCCACCTACGGTGCGTTGGTCGACGGCCTGGCGCCGCTGGGACTGGCCTACCTCAGCGTTCTGAACCGGGACCCCGCGGGCGAACTGGTGCGCACGCTGCGCAGCCGGTTCGGCGGCCCGCTGCTGGTCAACACCGGTTTCAGCGCCGTGACCACCCGCGAGGAGGCTATCGCCCTGCTCGACGACGGTCTCGGCGACGGTGTCGTCGTCGGTCGTGCCGTGATCGCCAACCCCGACCTCGTGCGCCGCTGGCTGGAGAACCTGCCGGTCAACGAGCCCAACCCGGCCACGTTCTACGGCCCGGATGCCGTCGGGTACACCGATTACCCGGCCTACGCGAGCTAGCCTCTCCCGCGGCGCGCCCGCGCGCTACAACCGAAACGGCCCCCTGCTGCAGGGGGCCGTTTTGTGTGCCGCGAGGTGTTTACAGGCGGGCGAGCCGTGCGGCGGCGTCCTCGAGCACGTCGACGCGCTTGCAGAACGCGAACCGCACGAGCGACGCGTACTGCGCCCTGTGCTCGGGCAGGCAGAACGCCGAGATCGGGATCCCGACCACCCCGGCCAGATCGGGCAGTGCGCGGCAGAACTCGACGGCGTCGGGATGGCCGAGGGGCGCGGCATCCGCCACGATGAAATACGAACCCTGCGGCACCGCGAGAGTGAACCCCGCCGCGCCGAGCCCGCCGGCCAGCACATCGCGCTTGGCCTGCAGGTCGGCGGCGATGCCGGTGTAGTAGGCGTCGGGCAGGTCGAGTCCGATCGCCGTGGCCGGCTGGAACGGGGCGCCGTTGACATAGGTGAGGAACTGCTTGACGGCGAGGATCGCCGTGACGATGGCCGCCGGGGCGCTCAACCAGCCGATCTTCCAACCCGTCGTGCTGAAGGTCTTGCCGGCGGAGGAGATCGTGACCGTGCGCTCACGGGCACCGGGCAGGGTCGCGACCGGCAGGTGGGCGATGCCGAAGGTGAGATGTTCGTAGACCTCGTCGGTCACGATGAGGGCGTCGTGCAGGTGCGCGAGCGCCACGATCAGTTCGAGGGTCTCGCGGGTGAAGACCGTGCCGGTGGGGTTATGCGGGTTGTTGATCAGGATGATCCGGGTGCGGTCGGTCACGACAGCCGCCAGCTCATCCAGGTCGGGCTGAAAGTCGGGGGAGTGCAGCCGCACCGTTCGATGCACGCCGCCGGCCAGGGCGATCAGGCCGCCGTAAGCGTCGTAGAACGGCTCGAAGGTCACCACCTCGTCGCCCGGCTCGAGCAGCGCCAGCAGAGTGGCGGAGAGCGCCTCGGTGGCGCCGGCGGTGACGAGCACCTCGGTGCCGGGGTCGACGGTCAACCCGTAGAAGCGCTGCTGGTGGCGCGCAATGGCCTCGAGCAGCACGGGTGCTCCCCGCCCGGGCGGGTATTGGTTGACGCCGTCGCGGATGGCCTGACGGGCGGCTTCGAGCACGACGGCAGGACCGTCCTCGTCGGGAAAGCCCTGACCCAGGTTGATAGCGCCGGTGCGCATGGCGAGGGCGCTCATCTCCGCGAAAATACTGGCCGAGACGGTGCCGTCGGCGGCGAGGAGCCCGGCGCCTCTGGCGGTGCGACGCCAGGCGCCGCCGATCGTCATGTGGTGACCTGCTGCATACCCCCAAATTTACGACATCCCGCCGGCCCCACTCACGCACCCGCCCGTCCGCCAGACTCCGTGCGGGTGGGCGCAACTCCGGCTCTTCCTGATTCCGTGTGAGGCCGCACCCCGCGAACACCGGTGCGGATGCGCGACCAGCGACGGATTGCCGGAGTCATGCAGGACGACGGCTGGGTTCGGGGTTGTGGATAACTTGCGCGCGGGGGAGGGCTGCTGTCATACGGTGGCGGGATGGTGATCGTGGGTGGTGGGCGACGAGGTGTCGGACGGATGGTTGCTGCTGCCTGTGTGGGTGGTCTGCTGTTGGGTGCGGCGGGCTGTACGGCGGCACCGAAGCCCGCGCCTCCGTCGCCCACGCCCACGATCATCCCCATCTTCGCTTCCGACGAGGAGGCGCTCGCCGCGGCCACTGAGGCCTATTCGAACTACCTCAGAGCGTCAGACGAGATCCTGATGGATGGCGGCCAAGACCCCGAGAGGATACGAGAATTCACTTCGACGGAGCTGGCGAACTCAGAAATCGGTAGTTATCGCGAAGCTCAGGCGCAGAACCTTCGCAGCACTGGAGGCAGTGCATTCTCGAATCTCACCATTCAGTCTGTTGAGCCTGGGCCGGGAACCAAGGATGTGGTGACGGCGTATGTGTGTTCTGACGTCTCTGTCGTGGATGTACTCAATGAAGCCGGCGAGTCGGTAGTTTCGGCCGACCGTCCAGACAGGACTCCGTTTGAAGTTACTTTCGATCTGACAGAGAACAGCGCTCCACGACTTGTAGTGGCCAGCGTCGCGGTGTGGAAGGGTGACGGAGTCTGCGGATGAGGTATCTGGTGGTGACTCTCACGGCGATGACCCTGCTTTTGTTGGTAGCTCCCGCCGCTGCGACGGCTGACGGCGGAGGCTGCAATCGATTGACGATTCAGACGGGCGTCTGCCCTAACGCATCTGCCGCCAACGGCGGGGTGGACCTCAGCGCAGACCGGGAGGTCAACACGCCAGGAGGCCAGGGGTCTGGTTCCGGCAACGGCCGCGACGGCGATGGCGGCGGCGGCTCGGGAGGCGGCGAGTGGGATGGGCTCCCTGACGGCGTCAGCCTGGTTCCCGGTGGAGTCCCCGTCGACCGGGGCGACGCATCCGGCGGGCTGGGGACGGGGCCGAGGCGCCAACCGATAGTGGCGCCGGCCGACCCCGCGGTGCCGGTGTGCCAGCCTCAGACTCCGTGCGATCCGGATCTGGTCGTGCGTGTTAGTGACCTGGTCAGTATCCCGGCCGACGCGCCCACGCAGGGGATGGAACCCAACGGGTGGCTCGTCGTCGGCGTTCCGGCCAATTTCTTCGCCACGGCGTCGGCCCATGTCCGGTCAGGATCCCTCCTCGGCGCCTCGGCCGAGGTGCGGTTCACCCCGGTGGGGTTCCGGTGGGACTACGGCGACGGAACGTCGCAAACGTCGGCTTCGGGCGGGGCGACCTGGGCGGCCCTGAACCTTCCCGAGTTCTCAGAAACCGCAACCAGTCACGTGTTCGAGAGCACCGGCACGCTGTCGATCGGGCTGGTCGTGTCGTATTCGGCCGAGTATCGCTTTGCCGGTGCCGAATGGCGCGACGTGCAGGGTCTGGTGCTGGTGCCGACCAGCCCGATCACCGCGATCGCCGACCGCGCCGGCACGGTTCTGGTGGCCGAGTCCTGCCTCGGCAACCCCGGCGGCCCCGGCTGCTGAGAGGCTTCGGGCCGCTGCAGGACCTCGTCGTTCCGCGAGCCGGGCAAGGTCACGGCTTCATCATTGATTGCTCCCAGTCTGCGCATATCAAACGTTCAGCTTTAGGCGAGAAGCTAGCTTCGCTTGGAAGGAGCACACCATGACCGACAACACTCAGGACCCGGGCACCACCCCCGACCAGCCTCAGGACAACACACCGTTCGAGGTCAACTCGTCGGGTGAAGCCGCAGCGCAGCCCACCGCAGCGCAGCCCACCGCCGCACAGCCGACCGCGGTGCAGCCCGCAGTTCCCCGCGCCGCCGACAACCAGCCCACCGAGGTGCTCGGTTCGAAAGACGCCACGGTCGCGACCCCGGCGCCCACGGCAGCTGAGCACCAGGCCGCCGCGCAGCAGGCAGCAGCGCACCAGGCCGCAGCCCAGCACGCTCAAGCAGCACAGCCGACGCACCCCTACACCCAGGCGCCCCCGGCCTACCCCACGGATGCCTTCGGCCGCCCGATTCCGGGCCCGGACGGGTCCACCCCGATTTACGCCCCGACCCCGGCGCAGCAGCAGGCCTACGCCAACGCGAGCGGCTACCCCGCGCAGCCGTCGGGTGCACCGAAGGCGCCCAAGGACCCCAACCGCCGCAAAGGCAACGTGGCCTTCGTCGCCGCGCTCGCCATCGCCGCCTTGGTCGGCGGGGTCTCCGCAGCCGGTGTTTCCGCCGTCGTCTACTCGAGCCAGAGCAACGGCACCCCGGCCAGCGAGGCCCAGGGCCCGAGCACGGTGGTCGTCAACAACACCGACAGCGTGAATGAGATCACCGCCGTCGCCGCCAAGGCATCGCCCAGTGTCGTCACCATCGAGGTCGCCGCGGGCGACTCCGGCGGATCCGGCTCCGGCGTCATCCTCAGCGAAGACGGTTACGTCCTGACCAACACCCACGTCGTCACGCTCGACGGCGCCGCCGCCGACGCGACCATCCAGGTGAAGGCCAGCGACGGCAAGCTGTACGCGGCCACCCTGATCGGCACCGACCCGGTTTCCGACCTCGCGGTGATCAAGCTCACCGACGCGTCAGACCTCACGCCCATCACCTGGGCGGATTCGAGCGATCTCAACGTCGGCGACACCGCCATCGCGATCGGTGCGCCCCTGGGCCTGTCCGGCACCGTCACCAACGGCATCGTGAGCGCCCTGAACCGCAGCATCACCGTGGCGTCCTCGGCCGCACCCACCACGCCCGATGAGACGACGCCAGACGAGGGTGACGGCAACTTCTTCAACTACGACCTGCCCAACCGGGACGGTTCGACGCCCGACACCCCGGACACCCAGGCCACCCAGAGCAGCATCTCGCTCGCGGTGATCCAGACGGATGCCGCGATCAACCCCGGCAACTCCGGCGGAGCCCTGCTCAACAGCAAGGGCGAACTGATCGGCATCAACGTCGCCATCGCCAACGCCGGTGGCAGCTCGACCGCCACCACCGCCGGGAGCATCGGTGTCGGCTTCTCGATCCCGGCCAACCTGGCCAAGCGGGTCTCGGACGAGATCATCGACACCGGATCTGCCACGCACGGCCTGCTCGGCGCCAGCGTCACCGGCGCCACCAGCACCGACAGCGACACCGTCGGCGCCCTCATCAGCGAGGTGTCGTCCGGCGGAGCCGCCCAGAAGGCCGGGCTGAAGGCCGGTGACGTCGTCACCAACTTCAACGGTGTTCCCATCACCGACGCGACCGACCTCACCGCCCAGGTGCGCACCCTCGCAGCCGGAGCCACCGCCGACCTCACCTACGTGCGGGAAGGCGAATCGGTGACGGTGTCAGTCACCGTCGGCGAGCTCACCAGCTAGCCCGGATCAGCTCCTTCCTTCCTCCTGCGCCGCCGGTCCTGCACCGGCGGCGCAGTTGTGTCCGGGGGGCGCGGCCGCCAGCTCGGAGGCGTGCACAGGTAACGCGGACCGAGTGAAAAGACTCGGCTGCTAGGCTCAGGCGATTGCCCGAATGAGTGGAAAGATGGCCAGCCCAGTGCACGAGAGCGCAGACACAGTGCTGATCGGCGTCTCGTACATCATGCCCGTGCTCAACGAGGCCAGCCATGTACGAGCCGCGGTCCAAAGCCTGCTCGAGCAGGACTACGACGGCCCGTTCGAGGTCACCTTGGCCCTGGGGCCGAGCATCGACGGCACCACCGAACTCGTCGAAGAGATGGCCGCGGTGGATCCGCGCATCCGCGTCGTCGCCAATGAAGTCGGGTCGACGCCGGCCGGCCTCAATATCGCCATTCGCGCGTCCACCTTCCCTGTCGTGATCCGCGTCGACGCCCACTCGGTGCTTCCGCGCGACTACGCCCGCATCGCCGTCGAGACACTGCAACGCACCGGCGCCGACAACGTCGGCGGCATCATGGATGCCCAGGGCACCGCCCCGTTCCAGCAAGCCGTGGCCCGCGCCTACGGCACCCGCATCGGCCTGGGCGGCACTCCGCTGCACGTCGGCGGCCCCGAGGGCGAAGCCGAGACCGTGTACCTCGGCTGCTTCCGCCGTGACAGCCTGCTGCGGGTGGGCATGTTCGACGAGGGCATCAAGCGCGGCCAGGACTGGGAACTCAACCGCCGCCTGCGCGAGCACGGTGGCTCGGTCTGGTTCACCCCGGCGCTGAAGGTCATCTACCGGCCGCGGCCCAGCCTGTCCCGCTTGGCCCGACAGATGGTCTCCACCGGACTGTGGCGCGGCGAACTGGCCCGCCGGTTCCCTGAATCCAACGGCCTGCGCTACTTCGCCCCACCCGTGATGGTGCTCGGCGTCACCATCGGCATCCTGCTCGGCCTCGCCGGCCTGGTGCAGGTCCTGCTGGGCGGACCGGGCTGGCTGCTGCTGGGCTTCCTGGCCCCGCTGGCCTACCTGCTCATCGTCGTGGCGGCCACCGTTGCGTCGACCCGCTCCGACGGCGTTCGTGTCGCGCTCTGGTTTCTCGTAGTCTTGCCGTGCATTCACTTCTGCTGGGGCATCGGCTTCCTGCTCGGTTACCTCAAGCTCACCACCAACATCTCGGCACACACGGGAAGACATCAATGACGTCTGGTTCGCCCAACACGGCTCGGCCCTCTTCGATCGCCGAGCTTCGTGCCGTCGCGCAACCTCCCGAGGTGCGGATGCGCGCCAACGCCGAGCACTGGACGGCGTCGCTGTACCTTCGTGACCTGTCGCCGTACCTCACCTGGCTGTTGCTGAAGACACGCATCTCGGCTAACGGCGTCACCGGCCTGATGATCCTCGTCGGCTGGTCCACGGCCGCGGCGCTGCTCATTCCCGGCATCTGGGGTGCGCTGCTGGCCCTGGTGCTCGGCCAGCTGCAGATGCTGGTCGACTGCTGTGACGGCGAGGTCGCCCGTTGGCGCAGGACATCGTCACCGGCCGGGGTGTTCCTCGACAAGGTCGGGCACTACTCGACCGAGGCCCTGATCCCCATCGCGCTGGGCATCCGCGCCGCCGCCTACCCGTTCGAAGCACCCGCCGACTTCCTGTTCACCACGCTCGGCCTGGCCCTGGCACTGCTGATCGTGCTCAACAAGGCTCTCAACGACATGGTGCACGTTGCCCGCGCCAACGCCGGCCTGCCCAAGCTCGCCGACAACAAGGGTGAGAAGGTGCCGCAGGCAGGCCTGATCGCCACCCTGCGCCGGTTGGCCCGGTTCCTGCCGTTCCACCGCCTGTACCACTCGGTGGAAATGACGATGGTGATCTTCGTCGCCGCAGTCATCGGCCTCGTCCTCGGTCAGCCGATCACCGACCGGGTCTTCCTCGCCGTCCTGGTTCCGCTCGCCTTCCTCGCTCTGATCGGCCACTTCCTGGCGATCATGGCCTCGAAGCGAGTGCGCTCCTGAGGTCAGGCGACAGCGTGCCCGTCACCATCGGTGTGGTCGTGCTCACTCAGGGCCGCCGCCCGGACGATCTCGAGCGCGGCATTCGCAGCCTGCTCGCCCAGGAAGACGTGCAGCTGGACATCATCTGCGTGGGCAACGGCTGGCAGCCCACCGGTCTGCCCAGTGGCGTCGCCGCGCTCGCCCTGCCCGAGAACTTGGGCATCCCCGCCGGCCGCAATCGCGGTGTGGAGCACGTCAGCGGCGACTACCTTTTCTTCCTCGATGACGATGCCAGCCTGCCGGATCCCCGGTTCCTGATCGATGCCGTGGGGGTGCTGCGTGCCGACCCCAGCATCGGTCTGCTGCAGCCTCAGGTCGTCGACCCGGCCGGCCTGACCGCGCCGCGCCGCTGGATTCCCCGCATCCGCAAGGGCGACGCCGCACACTCCAGTGCGGTGTTCTCGGTGTGGGAGGGTGCTGTGCTTCTGCCCAGACCCGTTTTCGACGCCACCGGCGGCTGGGCCGAACCGTTCTTCTACGCCCACGAGGGCATCGAGCTGGCCTGGCGGGTCTGGGACCAGGGACTGCGCACCTGGTACGCAGGCAACCTGGTGGCGAACCACCCGGTGATCCTGCCCACCCGGCACGCCGATTTTTACAGGCTCAACGCCCGCAACCGCGTCTGGATCGCCCGGCGTAACCTGCCACTGGCGCTGATACCGCTCTACGTGGGGTCCTGGACAGCGATCCAGGTGCTCCGCGGGGCCCGCAACCCGGCTGCCCTCACGGCCTGGTTCGGCGGCTGGTGGGAGGGGTGGGTCACCGACCCCGGCGAACGCCGTCCGCTGGCGAGCCGCACCATCTGGCGGATGACTCGCGCGGGCCGGCCCCCCGTCATCTGAGCGGGGCCTAACGATTGGCTACCGGTGCGCCCCGTCCGGGGGGCGGTAGGCCCTAGGTCCCGGCCCGGTGGGTAGGCTGGAGCAGTGGTAAGCAGCAAAGACGTCCGACTCGCAGCAAAGCTGGTGAAGGATGTGCTCGGTTCCCGCAAGGCTCAGCGCCTCCTCACCGAGCGCCTCGCCGTACGCGGCCCGCTGCCCGCCCATACTTTCAAGATCGCCGTGTACTTCGCGGACGGCCCGGTGAACCTCTACCAGATGCGCCAGTGGTACAAGCCACTCGCGAAGCTGGCCGAGACCTGGCCCGTGGTCGTTTTGAGCCGCACCGCCGGCGGCACGATGAAGCTGATCGAAGAGAGCCCGATCCCGGTCGCGTACGTGCGCAAGGTGTCCGACCTCGAACGAGTGATCGCCGAGCAGGACATCCGCATCGTCCTGTACGTCAATCAGAACTCCCGCAACTTCCAGATGATGCGCTACGGGCGCCGCTGGCACGTTTTCATCAACCATGGTGAGAGCGACAAGATGTACATGACCACGAACCAGTTCAAGGCATACGATTACTCGTTCGTGGCCGGTCAGGCCGCCGTCGCCAGGCTCGGCAAGGTGCTCTGGGACTACGACTTCGACAAGCGGGCCATAACGATCGGTCGGCCCCAGGCCGACCACTACTCGGGCCGGTTGCCGTTCACACCCGACGAGCGCACCGTTGTGCTCTATGCCCCCACCTGGGAGGGCGACCGCGCAGCCGCCGCGTACGGCTCCATCTCCTCGCACGGCGTGGCCCTGGTCACGGCCCTGTTGCGCAGCCCCCGGCACCGGTTGGTGTACCGCCCGCATCCGCGATCAGGTGTGGTCGACCACGAATACGGTCTGGCGAACAAGCAGATCATGGCCGCGATCAACACGGCGAACAGCCGTGATGCCAGCGCCCAGCACATCATCGACACCGGCGCGGAGCTTGGCTGGCAGCTCTCCGCCGCCGACGTCGCGATCGTCGACATCTCTGCGATGGTCTATGACCGCCTCGCATCGGGCAAACCGCTCATGGTGACTCGGCCGCTGAACCCTCTCGCCGCCATCGACACCAGCGGCTACCTGTCCGACTGCGAGTGGCTTGACGCGGGCGAGACCGCCGGTATCGTCGAAACCCTCGACGAGCTTGTGAACGACGACGGCGCCGAGCAACGTCTGCGCGTCTGGGTCGAGCAGTACTTCGGCGATCCCACGCCCGGTGCGCCGACGGCGCGGTTCCATGCCGCGATCGAACATCTGATGACCGAATGGGACCGGTTCGCCCAGGTGCACGCCGGCGACGACGACGGCCTCGCCGAGTTCGTCGAGGACGTCAGCGAGACCGAAGACGTCTAACCCTCCGAGGGTTCGACCTGGTCCGCGGGCACCGGCCGGCGGCGGAGCGGCCGGGGGAGTGCCCGGAGTGCGCCGTGGCCCAGCTGAGTGAGCCGGTTGCCGGGAATCACGGCGCCGTCGCGCAGCGTGATGGTGTGCGCCCGCGGGTCGAGCTCCGGGCGGAAGTCAGCGGGCGCCTGACCGAACGCAAGCCTGGACGAACCGATGACCCGCTTGCCGAGGATGTGGTTACCCATCCCGCCGATCACGGCGCCGATGCCGAACGGCACGGCCTTGCCGATCAGGCTGGCTCCGCCCTTGGCGGCGAACTGCCGGATGAAGGTGCGCTTGAGACGGTCCGTCAGCGGCCCCATGATGGCGCGGGGCAGGCTGGTGGTCACCAACTCTCCCCAGTAGGCAGTACGGGCCACCCCTCCGCCGGTGACCTGCCCGGCCAGCTGACGCACCAGGTCGGAGCCCTCGTGGCCGAGCATCATGGTCATCACGAGCGCCCTGGCGCGTTCGGGATCACTCACCGTGATCCCGTGCACCTCGCTGACGGACTGGGAGAAGAGAGCGGTCGCCTCAAGAAAGCCGGCCGTCTCGACGCCGGACAGGGCGAGCGTGATACCGGTGCCGACGCCGGGGATCACTGCCGTGGCGCCGACCGCGGCGCCGCCGCTGGTGACCGCGGCGAGATACCGTCGTTCCAGAATGCGCACAAGCTGTTCCGGCGAGGCATCGGGGTGACGGTGGCGAATGCTGCGGATGTGGGCGAGCACAGCGGGGCGATGAATCGCCATGACCCTGTCGAAACCGGTGGCGACGCCGGATGGCAGCTGGCCGCCCTGCGGCAGCCCGCCGGTGGGCGACAGCAGTGGTGTGGGCTTCTTAGCCATGGGGCGGTCCTCCTCGGGTGCAGAAGCACGAGTTTACGGTTCGAAACTGGGCATCGTCGAGGTAATTCCCAGCCAGATTGATGCGCTGTGGCCGTGACGAATCGTGGTCGGGTGACGTCTCAGGCCTTCTTGATGCCGTACTCGGCGTTGTACCGGTCGAGCACCTCGTTGATCGGGGCGTCGAGCACCAACTCGCCCTTGTCGAGGTAGAGGCCCCTGGCGCAGAACCGGCGCAGGTCGCGCTCGTTGTGCGACACGAAGAACAGGGTGCGTCCGCCGGCCAGGAGCTCTTCGATGCGGCGGTAGCACTTCTCGCGGAACGCCTTGTCGCCGACCGCCAGCACCTCGTCGACGAGGATGATCGGCTCCTCGAGCCTGGAGATCACGGCGAATGCGATACGCACCTTCATGCCGCTGGACAGGTGCTTGTACGGGGTGTCGATGAAGTCGGCGATCTCGGCGAACTCGATGATGTCGTCGAAGCGGGAATCGATCTGCTTGCGGGTCATGCCGTGCAGACCCGCCGTGAGGTACACGTTGTCGCGCACGGTGAGGTCGTCGACGAAGCCGCCCGTGATCTCGATCAGCGGGGCGACACCCTCGATGACGTTCACTGTGCCCTCGTCGGGCAGCACAACGCCCGTGACGAGCTTGAGCAGGGTGGACTTGCCCTGGCCGTTGCGGCCGACGACCCCGATCGCCTCACCGCGTTGCACGGTGAACGACACGTTCTGCAGCGCCCAGAACTCACCAGACCTGGTGCGGCGGCGGGTGCCGGCGAAGAGGTCTTTGAAGCTGCGGCGGCTGCGCCTATTCCGGCGGAACCTGATGCCGACGTCGTTCAGGGAGATGACGGTCTCGGTCATCAGATCTCCTTCAGCACGGCACGCTCGGTGCGGGAGAAGACCAGCAGGCCGATTCCGAGGAATGCCACCGACATGGCAGCGCTGACGGCCACGACGAACCAGTCCAGCTCGCCGGGGAAGAACGCGGCCCGGTACAGGCTGAAGATGCCGCTGAGCGGGTTGAACGCCGCCCAGAAGTGCAGCTGCTCCGGCAGGTCACTGGTGCCGTAGATGATCGGCGACGCGTAGAACAGAAAGCGCAGGATGAGTTTGACGGCACGCTCGAGGTCGCGGAAGAACACGACCAGTGGGGCCACGATGAGGCCGACTCCGGCCGTGAGCACGGCCTGGATGAGGATGGCCAGCGGGAAGAAGATCGCATCCATGTTGACCTCGGCGCCGGACCAGATCGCAAAGACGATCAGGACCGGAATGGCGGCGATGAACTCGATGCCCTTGGAAAGCACGAGCCGGTTGACCCAGATGGTGCGGGGGATCCGGGTGGACCTGATGAGTTTTGCCTCACGCAGGAAGGCCCGGGTGCAGTCGGAGATGGCCCCGTTGAACCACATCCACGGCAGCAGTGCAGCGAGCAAAAAGACGATGTACGGTTCGTTGCCAACGGTGCGCTGGAAGACCTGGGTGAAGACGAACCAGTAGATTCCGGCCATCACCAACGGGTCGAGGATAGACCAGAAGTAGCCGAGCACGGAGGTGGAGTACCGCACCCGCAGGTCCCGCTGGGTCAACAACCAGAGGGAATGACGGTACCGCGCAAACGGGGTGCGCTGTTCAGGACGCACCTGAGCGTAACTACTCACGCGCTCTATCGTATGGGAGCGGATCGGGGCGCCGCGCCATCGACGCGACCGCCCCGCGGCTCCAGGCTGATCAGACGAAGAGGTTGGCGCGCTCGAGGTCTTCGGCGAAGTCGACCTCGACGGCGTAGAAGTCGGAGATGTCGACGGGCTCGACGAGCATGCGGTTCTTCTCGATCGCGAGCTCGATGCCGCGTTCGAAGTAGTCCTGGTCGCCGACCTTGCTGAGGTGGTGGATGAGCATGGGCTTGTCAGCGGCAGACACGTAGTTGATGCCGACAGCCTCGCCGAGCCCGTTCTTCACGGTCTTCGACAGCTCCTTGATGTAGCCTTCGGCGCTCGTCGTGTACTTGACTTCCTCGTCAGACACCTTCGACGTGTTCACCGTGACGAAGGACTGGTCGCGCTTCATCATCGCGGCAGCGCGATCGAGGATAGCGGGATCGAAGACGACGTCGCCGTTCATCCACAGCACGCCGCCGCTGGCGGACGCGCGGAGGGCGCGCAGCAGGCTCTTCGACGTGTTGGTCACGTCGTACTGCTCGTTGTAGACGAAGGATGCCTGCGGGAAAGCCTCGATGATGTGCTCGAGCTTGTAGCCGACGACGATGGTGACCTTGGTCTTCTTGCCGAAGGCGTGCTCGATGTTGTCGAACTGCTGCTGCATGATCGTGCGGCCGTCGTTGAGTTCGGTCAGCGGTTTGGGAAGGGAGCGGCCGAGGCGGCTGCCCATTCCTGCTGCAAGTATTACTACCTGGGTGGTCACGAATATCTCCTAAGAAAGATCTGGGTGGCCCCGCAGCGGTCGGACGTTTTCGCCGAGTTTGCCTGCGGTTCACCCCTAAGTTCACGTATAGACACACCGTTATGCCACCTTCAGACTACCCGACGACCCCGTTCTGGGGGAAGAGACGGTCAGAGGCGTGTCCTGATCGTGACGATTGGTGCGGCCCTGTGACCTGCGATTCCGGTACGAGTTTTGGTGGGAATCCGCCTGCGACCGCCGCCAGCCTCAGCGAGGTCAGACGGTCCTTGGTAAGTTAGCGAGGTGACTCCAGTGCCTCCGAACTCCGAGCCTGACGAGCGGACTCCGGTCTTGCCCGTTCCCGATACGGAGCCGGAACGCGAGGGTAGTGCCATCGAACACAACGCCCCTGCGAACCGAGCCCCTGAGCCCGATTCCCTTTCAACGACAGCACCGACCACCGGCGCGTTGCCGCCTCGCAAGCCTCCGGTGCGCCGCACCCCCCGAACCACGACGTCCCCGGCCGGAGGGGCGTCGAACGCGCCCGCCGCATCCGGCGCCGACACATCGGTTCCGGCCGACGCAGCAACCCCCGACGGCTCGGCAACCCCGGTGAAGCCTGCGCGCAGCACGACCCGCGCCCCGCGCACCCCCGCGACTCCGCGAGCCACGTCGACGCCCCGCGCTCCGGCCAAGAAGAAGCCGGCCGCCGCCGCGCTGGCGGAGGACGTGTCGGTACCGACGACGACGCCCGTGACCCCGGCCGCCGCCGAACCCGCGACGTCCCCGGCCCGCGTCACGGTGACGCGCACCCCCGCTGCCCGCAAGGCGCCGGTGAAGCCCGCGGTGGCCAAGGCCACCAGGCTGCCGGCCACGACGACGTCCACAGCCGATACCGCGGAGGCCGTCGAGGCCGCCGCCGCGGCCTCTGAGCAGGACCTGCCCGCCGGCCCCGTGGAGGTCGGCCCCGAGAAGCCCAAGACCGCGGCCGCCCGCTCGAGCAGCGCCCGGACCGCGGCCTCGAAGGCCGCTGCAGCCAAGGCCGCTGCCGCCAAGACCGAATCGGCCACCAAAGCCGGCGCGGCCCGCGCCGCAGCGACCAAGTCCGCCGCGGCGAAGTCTGCCGCCGCCAGGACCGCCGCCACAGCGTCTGCACGTGCCGCCACCGCGGCTGCCGCCGCCGCCGCTGCGGCACGATCGGCTGCCGTCGACGACGCGCCAGCCGCTGCGGAATCCGTCACTGAAGAGCCCGTAACGAAAGCGCCCGTCACCGCAGTGCCCGACCCGGCCGCGCCCGCTACACCCGGGCCCGACGCCACGATGGTGCTGCCGGTCGTGCCGGCCGCCCCCGCGTCCTCCGCCGACGACGAGACCGTCGTCTTGACGACGCCGGCCTCGCCGGATTCCGACGACACCGTTGTGCTCACCGTGACCCCGGCGACCAGCGCCCCCGCCACCGAGCCGGCCCCACCCGCGAAGCGGCCGTTCTGGCGGCTGCCCAGGTTTGCTCCGAAGCAGACCGAGGCCGTGTCTCCGACCGACCTCGGCGTTGCAGAGCGCACGGATGCCGCGACAGCCGAGGCACCAGCGCGCCCCGAACCCGTCGTCGGTGCCACGGCACAGCGCATCCCGCCGGTCGTGCGCAAGCCGATGGCCCCGCGCACCGGCGCATCCGCCGTCATCGGTGCGTCCCCTCGCGTGGAGATCGCGGTCAGCGGGCTGAACAAGAGCTTCGGCCAGAACGTGGCCGTCGCCGACGTCAACCTCGAGGTTCGGGCCGGGTCGTTCTACGGCATCGTCGGCCCCAACGGCGCGGGTAAGACCACCACGCTGTCGATGATCACCGGGCTGCTGCGGCCGGACTCCGGTTCGATCCAGGTGCACGGCGTGGACGTGTGGGCCGACCCGATCGCCGCCAAGCGCACCATTGGAGTGCTCCCGGACCGGCTGCGGCTGTTCGACAGGCTCACCGGTGCACAGCTTCTCTACTACTCCGGCGTACTGCGGGGCCTGGAGAGCGAAACCGTGCGTGCCCGGTCCGCTGACCTGGCCGCGGCGTTCGGTCTCGAGGATGCTCTCAACCGCCTGGTCGCCGACTACTCGGCGGGCATGACCAAGAAGATCGCCCTGGCCTGCGCGATGATCCATTCGCCGCGCGTGCTGGTGCTCGACGAACCGTTCGAATCGGTCGACCCGGTGTCGGCCGTGAACGTCACCGAGATTCTGCAGCGCTACGTCGCTGCCGGCGGAACGGTGATTCTCTCCAGCCACGGCATGGACCTCATCCAGAGGGTGTGCGACCACGTGGCGATCATTGTGCAGGGCTCGGTGCTGGCCGCGGGAACGATCGACGAGGTGCGCGGCAACGTGTCACTCGAAGAACGCTTCGTCGACCTCGCCGGCGGACGAAAGGTTGCGGAGGGCCTGGAGTGGTTGCACAATTTCTCGGACTGAAACTGAGGCTGCTCGCCAATCTGTTCCGGCGTAGCCCCTGGCAGGTCGTTGGAGTGGTGCTCGGCCTGCTCTACGGACTGCTCGTCGCCGCGGCCCTGGTGGCCATGCTCATCACGTTCCGGTTCGTCGACGACGTCGGCGCCATCCGGGAGGGCCTCATCGTGGCCGGTTCGCTGGTGGTGCTCGGCTTCTTCCTCGTACCGCTCGTCTTCGGCGTGGACGACAGCATGGACCCGCGCAAATTCTCCACCCTGGGCGTCCCGAACAGGCAGCTGTCGTTCGGCCTCGCCGTGTCCGCACTCGTCGGCGTCCCAGCGACCACCCTCGCGCTGGTGCTGTTGGGCACCATCGTCACCTGGTCCAGGGGAGTGGGGGAGACCCTGTTCGCCATCCTGGCGGCCGCGCTGCTTCTGGCGACCTGCATGCTCGCCTCCCGGGTGAGCACGTCCATCTCGGCATTCCTGCTGTCCACCCGCCGTGCCCGCGAGTTCACCGGCATCATCGGCATCCTGCTGATCGTCATGATCACCCCCGTGGTGGTCCTGCTGGTGAATGTGGACTGGAGCAAATACGGGCTCGACGTGCTGGGCGGTTTCGCGAGCATCCTCGGCTGGACGCCGCTGGGCGCAGCGTGGGCCGTGCCGGGTGACGCCGCTGTCGGCGACTGGGGGATCGCCTTCCTCAAGCTCCTCATCGCCGCCGCGACCGTGTACCTGCTCTGGCTCGCCTGGCAGGGTCTGGTGGCCCGGATGCTCGTCACCCCGGGCCGCGAGGCTCAGGCCAAGGCCTACGGCGGCCTGGGCTGGTTCGACCGGATGCCGCACAACCCGATCGGTGCGATCGCCGCCCGCAGCATCACCTACTGGGGCCGCGACCCGCGCTACTGGGTGTCGCTGATCATGATCCCCATCGTCCCGGTCCTGGTGATCCTGCCTCTCGTCTTCGCGGGCATGCCCTTCGAATACCTGGTCCTCGTTCCGGTGCCGCTGATGTGCGTCTTCCTCGGTTGGACGCTGCACAACGACGTCGCGTATGACCACACCGCCATCTGGCTGCACGTGGTCTCCGGACCGCGCGGGGTGGCCGACCGCGTCGGCCGGCTCGTTCCGGCGCTCTTCGTGGGCATCCCGTTGATCGGGCTCGGCTCGGCCGTCAGCGTCAGCGTGCACGGGGACTGGGCGGTGCTGCCCGGTCTGCTCGGCGTGAGCACCTGCATCCTGCTCGCCGGGCTGGGCTTCTCCAGCTTCACGTCGGCCCGGTTCCCCTACCCGGCGACCAAGCCCGGGGACAGCCCGTTCGCGCAGCCGCAGTCGTCGGATACCGCCGCCGCGATCATCCAGTCCTTCACCTTCGTCGGGTCCATCGTGGTGGCCCTGCCGGCCATCGTGTGCGCCGTTCTGGGTGTCTTCGTGGATCCGCTGTGGAACCTGCCGGCTCTCTACTGGGGGCTCGGCATCGGCTTCGTCATGCTGATCGGCGGGGTGTGGCTGGGCTCGCGGACCTTCGAACGTCGTGGTCCCGAAATGCTCTCCTCCGCATTGCGCGCGTAGCTGCATACACTTGATTCCATGACACACGACATTCGCGCGAGCATCGCAGAGCCCGGCCGCGGCCCAGACATTGGTGGCGGAACATCCACCCTCGATCGTGAACTCGAGGAACTGCTCAACCAGGAGCAGATCGAGCCCGGTGACCACGAACGCTTTTCGCACTACGTGCCGAAGGACAAGATCCTCGAGTCGGCTATGACCGGCAAGCCGGTCAAGGCGTTGTGTGGCAAGAAGTGGCTGCCGGGCCGCGACCCCGAGAAGTTCCCGGTCTGCCCGACCTGCAAGTCAATCTACGAAAAGATGAAGCAGGACTAACCCGTTCGTTGGCCGGGCCTGTCGACACTCCGCTAGCGGAACACCGTCGGGATGACGGCGTCGCCGCGGCCGAGCCTGAACGCATCGATGGGCAGCTCACGCATCGCCGCGGCGTTCTGCTCGCGGGCCAGCCGGGTGCCGGCTGCGCCCACGTAGCGTTCGTCGACAACCCCGGCCTCCATGAGCGGCACCAGCAACGACCGCTCCGTGGCTCCGGCCGCGTGGGGTTCGTGGGCCTCCACCGGTGCGTCCGTCGGGCCGTTCGCCGCCACCATGACGACCTCCTCGCGCGCCGTTCCTGTCGCGTCCAGCAGCCGCACAGCGCTCTTGCGGCCGCCGACCGAGGCCTTCGAGGCCGAGGTTTTCGCCACCGAAACCCACTCGTCTGCAGTGTTCCGGTGTGCCACCAGCTTGTAGACCATGCCGGCGGCCGGTGCGCCGGACCCTGTCACGAGTGAGGTGCCCACCCCGAAGGCATCCACCGGCGACGCGGACAGCGCGGCGATCGAGTACTCGTCCAGGTCGCTGGTGACGGTGATCTGGGTGTTCACGGCGCCGAGCGAGTCCAGCTGGGCGCGTGCGGCGGCGGCGACGGTGGGAAGGTCGCCGGAGTCGATGCGGATTGAACCCAGCCCGGTGCCGGCCACGGAGACGGCCAGTTCGATGCCGCGCTCGATGTTGTAGGTGTCGACCAGCAGCGTGGTCGACGCGCCGAACGCATCCACCTGGGCGCGAAAGGCGTCCTCTTCGGTGTCGTGCAGCAGGGTGAAGGAATGCGCGGCGGTGCCCATGGTGGGGATACCCCAGCTCCGGCCGGCTTCGAGGTTGCTGGTGGAGGCGAACCCGGCGATGTACGCGGCGCGGGCAGCGGCCACGGCGGAGTGTTCGCCCGTGCGGCGGGATCCCATCTCGGCCAGCGGCCGGCCCAGGCTCACCGACACCATGCGGGCGGCGGCGCTGGCCACGGCGCTGTCGTAGTTGAGCACGCTGAGGATCAGGGTCTCGAGCACGACGCACTCGGCGAAGGTGCCGTCGACCTGGATCAGGGGCGATCCCGGGAAGTACGCGTCACCCTCGCGGTATCCCCAGATGTTGCCGCTGAAGGAGTAGTCCGCCAGCCAGTCGAGGGTGGGCGGGCGCACCACATTGTTGGCGCGCAGCCAGTCGAGTTCAGCGTCGCCGAACCTGAAATCGCGGATCAGGTCGAGCAGGCGGCCGGTGCCGGCCACGATTCCATACCGTCGGCCCGCGGGCAGACGCCGGGCGAAGGCCTCGAACATGCACTCTCGGTTCGCGGTGCCGCTCTGGATCGCGGCATCCACCATGGTGAGTTCATAGCGGTCGGTTCGAAAGGCAGAAGTCTCGGTCACGCGAGAAGCCTATCCGCCCGCTGGGACCCGGGCTGGGCGCCCAGTGCACACTCTCCCGTCGCCCGTTCGCCGAGAAGCGCCAAACGGCCCCTTCAGGTGCCTTGAAGGGGCCGTTTCGCGCAACTCGTGGATGCCCGGTCGGGCCGGTATCCGGGCGCCAGCGCCTACAGGGCGCCGAAGGCGACGATGCAGTTCTGGCCGCCGAAGCCGAACGCGTTCACCAGGGCGTGCTTGATGGGCTGGATGCGCGCGGTGAGCGGCGTGTAATCCAGGGTGCAGTCCGGGTCGGGGGTGCGCAGGTTGATCGTGGGCGGCACAATGCCGTTCTTGATCGACAGGGCGCCGACCAGGGCCGACAGGGCTCCGGCAGCGCCGATCATGTGCCCGGTCATCGACTTGGGCGCGGTGATGGAGATCTTGTCGGCGAAGTGGCGCAGTGAATTGCGGATCGCGAGGGTCTCCGCCTTGTCGTTGGCCTGGGTGGAGGTGCCGTGGGCCACGATCATGTCGATGTCGGCCGGGTTGAGCCGGCTCTTGTCCAGGGCTCGGGTGATCGCCTGGCTGGCGTACGTGCCCGACGGGTCGGGGGCCACGATGCTGAAGCCGTCGCTGGTGAGCGCCCCACCGAGCACCTCGGCGTAGACGCGGGCGCCCCGGGCGCGGGCGTGGGAGAGCAGCTCCATGACGAACACCACGGCGCCCTCGCCGAAGACCAGTCCGTTGCGGTTGGCGTCGAACGGGCGGCTGGCCTCGGTGGGTTCATCGTTATGGGTGGATGCGGCGTGCATGGCGTTCAGCCCGGCGAACATCACCGGGGTGATGGCGGCCTCGACACCGCCGGCGATCACGACGTCGGCGTCGCCCGTGACGAGCATGGTGCGCGCCTCGAGGAGGGCGTAGGCGCCGCTCGCGCAGGCCAGGGCGCTGGCGTTCACCGGGCCGTGCACGCCCAGGTCGATGGCGATCTCGCAAGCGGCCATGTTCATCAGCGATTGCGGAACGAAGCGGGGCGAGATGCGGCGGGCGCTGCCGGCGTTGACGTGCTCGGTGGCATCCTGGATCTCGGCGTAGCCGGACACGGCGCTATTGACGATGACGCCGGTGTGGATACCCTCCATCGACGGCCCGAAGCCGGCGTCCGCGACGGCCTCGCGGGCAGCGGCGATCGCGAGCTGGGAGGCGCGCGAGGCCCGCTTGACCTGCTTGATCGACATCCGCGTGGCCGGGTCGAAGCCCTTCACCTCACCGGCGATCTGGGTGGGCAGGTCGGTGGCGTCGAACTGCGTGATGCGGGCGACACCGCTGCGGCCGTTGGTCAGGCCGTCCCAGGTTTCGGTCCACGAATTACCGAGGGGCGTCAGTGCGCCCAGTCCGGTGATTACGACTCGATCATTCATGACGATCATCTCCTCAGACGGCGCGAGGGACGTCTCCGGTGCGGGCTCTGCCTGGTTGGCCTGGCCCATATGCCGAGTGTAGTTACGGCTATATTCCGGCCCACGTACGTTGGGCGGTTCTGGGCATATAGGGGAGTCAAGCGTGGCCGAAGGCCGAACCCGGCTAGGCTTGATCGACGTGACTGATGCACCGATTGGGATTTTCGACTCCGGGGTCGGCGGGCTGACCGTCGCCCGGGCCGTCAAGGACCAACTGCCCAACGAGTCGATCCTGTATATCGGCGACACCGCGCATTCCCCCTACGGGCCGAAGAAGATCGCCGATGTCCGCGAGTACGCACTCGAGGTTCTCGACGACCTGGTGTCCCAGGATGTGAAGTTGCTGGTAATCGCCTGCAACACCGCTTCTGCGGCCGTGTTGCGGGATGCCAGGGAACGTTACAGCGTCCCGGTGATCGAGGTGATCCAACCCGCGGTGCGCCGCGCGGTGGGCACCACCCGCAACAAGAGGGTCGGCGTGGTCGGCACGGCGGGCACCGTGAACTCTCGGGCCTACAACGACGCGTTCGCCGCGGCCACCGATATCCAGCTGTTCTCGCAGGCCTGCCCGCGCTTCGTGGAGTTCGTCGAATCCGGAGTCACCACCGGCGCGGAAGTGTTGCGCGTCGCCGAGAAATACCTCGCCCCGCTCAAGGCCGCCGACGTTGACACGCTCGTGCTCGGCTGCACCCACTACCCGTTCCTGCGCGGGGTCATCTCCTACGTCATGGGTGACGCGGTGACGCTGGTCTCCAGCCACACTGAGACTGCCAACGACGTCTACAGGGTGCTGGTGGGCCAAGGCCTCGAACGGGTGGATGCCGCCCCGCCCAGCTACCGCTACGAGGCCACCGGCGATAGCGCCGACGACTTCCTCCGCCTCGCCCACCGCCTGCTCGGCCCGGAGATCTCCCACGTGGACCTCGTCGCGACCGGCACCATCAGTCTCAGCGAGGTGACCAGACTGGCCGCCTCGACCGCCCCATCCCGCCTCTTCACCCCCCGTCATTCCAAGGAGAACCCGTGACCGACATCCTGCGCGCCGATGGCCGCACCAACGACCAGCTGCGCCGCGTCACCATCGAACGCGGCTGGAGCGACCAGGCCGAGGGATCCGCGCTGATCTCCTTCGGTCGCACCAAGGTGCTCGCCACCGCGTCATTCACCAACGGCGTGCCGCGTTGGATGGCCGGTAAGGGCAAGGGCTGGGTCACCGCCGAATACTCGATGCTGCCGCGTTCGACGAACTCCCGCATGGACCGCGAGTCGGTCAAGGGCCGTATCGGTGGCCGCACCCACGAGATCAGCCGGCTGATCGGTCGGAGCCTTCGCGCCGTCGTCGACATGAAGGCTCTCGGCGAGAACACCATCGTCATCGACTGTGACGTGCTGCAGGCCGACGGCGGCACCCGCACCGCCGCCATCACCGGCGCCTACGTCGCGTTGGCCGACGCCCTCGAATGGGGCCGTGAGAAGAAGTTCATCGCCCAGAAGGCCCAGCCGCTCACCGACAGTGTCGCGGCCGTCTCGGTCGGCATCATCGCCGGGGTGCCGATGCTCGACCTCGCGTACACCGAGGACGTGCGCGCCGAGACCGACATGAACGTCGTCGTCACCGGCCGCGGAAAGTTCATCGAGGTGCAGGGCACGGCCGAGGGCGCCCCCTTCGACCGCAGCGAGCTCAACGCCCTGCTCGACCTGGCCCTCGGCGGGGCGATCACGCTCACCGAGCTGCAGAAGACCACGCTGGGCCGCTGACATGCGCGTCGTTCTCGCCACCCACAACGCCCACAAGGTCGAGGAGCTGCGCCGCATCCTCGCGCCCATGTTGCCGGGCCTGGAGGTGCTGGCCTACGACGGCCCGGAGCCGGTCGAGAACGGCGCGACGTTCACCGAGAACGCGCTGATCAAGGCGCGCGCCGCTGCCGCTCACACCGGCCTGCCCGCCATTGCGGATGACTCCGGCATCTGCGTCGACGTGCTGGGCGGCGCACCCGGCATCTTCTCAGCCCGCTGGGGCGGCCCGGCGCGGGACTCAGAGGAAAACCTGCGTCTGCTGCTCTGGCAGCTCAGCGACATGACCGACGAGCACCGGGCCGGTCACTTCACCTGCGTGGCCGCGCTGGCGCTGCCCGACGGCGTGGAACGCGCTGTCTCGGGGGAGTGGCCGGGTCGTATCCTGCGGGAGCCGGCCGGCACCGGCGGCTTCGGCTACGACCCGATCTTCCAGCCGGACGGACACGACGTATCGGCCGCCGAACTGCCCGCCGACGTGAAGAACGCCGAGAGCCACCGGGCGGTCGCTTTCGCGGCCCTCGGGCCCGTACTCACCGAGCTTCTGGCCAGCTGAGAACGGCACTCATTCCCAACTAGCCGCTGGGCTGGCTTTCGCCCGGGCGGGCTCGTAGCGTTGACGCATGGGCCACGATCACGCATCCGCTTCGACGAGCAATCGTTCACGCCTGTCGATCGTGATTGGCCTGGTCGCGGCGGTCCTCGTCGTCGAAATCGTCGGCGCCTGGTTCACCGGCTCGCTGGCGTTGCTCGCCGATGCCGGCCACATGTTCTCCGACCTGGCCGGTCTGATCATCGCTCTGACCGCTACCGTCGTCGCGGCCCGCCCGGCCACCGATCGGCAGACCTTCGGCTACCAGCGTGCCGAGGTGTTCGGTGCGCTGCTCAATGGCCTGATCCTGATCGTGGTGGCGGGCTTCGTGGTCGTCGGTGCCGTCAACCGGCTGACCTCCGGCGCCCCCGCCGAGGTTCTGGCCGGCCCGATGCTCGTGGTGGCCGTGGTCGGCCTGCTGGCCAACATCGTCGGGATCCTGCTGCTGCGTCCGGCCGCGGCCGGGTCGATCAACATGCGCGGCGCCTACCTCGAGGTGCTCGGCGATGCGTTGGGATCGGTAGCCGTGATCGCGGCGGCCGTCGTCATCCTGCTGACCGGTTTCGCGCAGGCGGACGCCATCGCCTCACTGGTGATCGCCGCGATGATCATTCCGCGGGCCTTCGGTCTGCTGCGCGACGTGGTGCGGGTGTTCAGCGAGTCGGTGCCGGCGGACACCGATGTGCGGGCCATCCGGGAGCATCTCGAGGGACCCTCCGGCGTCGTTGCCGTGCACGACGTACACGTGTGGGCGATCACGTCGGGGTCACACGTGTTCAGCGCCCACATTGTCGTCGAACCCGAGCTGCTGGCGGCCGGACGGTCGGGCGCACTGCTTCGCGAGCTGTCCGGATGCCTGTCCGACCACTTCGACGTCGAGCACTCCACGTTCCAGCTCGAGCCGGCCGATCATGCGGCGGATGCCGAACACGAGCACCACTCGCACCGCTGACGTTCTGAGCGTCACGCGCTGAGAAGGTGATCAGGCTTCGTGCTTGCCGTCGTTGTCGGTATTGAAGGTCTCGGGGTCGAGCACCAGGTTCTTCGGGTCAACGGTCACGCCGGAGCGGGCCTCGCGGCGGGCTTTCACGGTTGACTGCACGTAGTGGTAGATCGTGGGGAGCAGGGTGAGCACAACGGCGCCCAGCAGGATCAGGTCGATGTAGTTGCGCACGAAGTCGGCCAGCGGCGGGATGTAGCCCAGGAAGTAGCCGAAGAAGGTGAGGCCGGCGCCCCAGATCATGGCGCCGATGAAGTTGTACAGGCTGTACTTGCGGTAGTCCATGTGTCCGACGCCCGCGGCGACCGGGGCGAAGGTGCGCACGATCGGCACGAAGCGGGCGGCGATCACGGCGAAACCGCCGAAGCGCACGAAGAAGGCGTTCGTGCGTTGCACGTTCTTCACGCTGAACAGGCCCGATTCCTTGCGTTCGAAGACCCGCGGGCCGAGCCTGTGGCCGATCAGGTAGCCCACCTCGCCGCCGACGAAGGCGGCAGCACCGATGGCCAGGGCCACCCACCAGATGTCGATGGTGATGATGTCGAAGAAGACGAACAGGCCGGTGATGACGAGCAGGGTGTCACCGGGGAGCAGGAACCCGATCAGCAGCCCGGTCTCGGCGAAGACGATCGCGCACACACCAAGCAGCGCCCAGGGACCGAATCCGTTGATGAGGATCTCGGGGTCGAGCCAGGGGATGAGTGCTGTGTTAATCACGAAGAAAACTCCAGTCGTCGGCGGCTAGATCGGCCAGAGGGTGATCGCTTGCGTCGCTACAGGTTAGCGCGTTCTGGCATCTGAAGGCCTGATGAAGGGGTGGGCTAACCCCCCAATGTGTTGTGAGATCCGGTGCTCGTGCGGGCGTCGAGGCGCATCTGGGCACGATCGGCGAACCAGGTGCGCAGGCCGAAAACTATCGATGCCGTGATGAAGAAGCCCGCGATGATGTAGGCCGCACTCTTCACTCCGGGGATCGCTGCGGCGTAGTAGCCCGTCAGGGTGATTCCCACACCCCAAGCCAGGGCTCCGACGATGTTGCTGGAGAGGAATTTGTAGTAGTTCATGCGGCCGACTCCGGCCACGACGGGTACGAAAACCCGTGCCCACGGCATGAATCGGGCCACGACCACCGCCCACCAGCCGTACTTGAGGTAGAAGGACTCGGTCTTCACAATTGCCAGCTGGGTGCGCCGGCCACCGCGTTTGTCGAGGTAGCCGCGACCGTATCGTCGGCCGAGTAGAAAGCCCACCTGGTCGCCGAGGAACGCGGCGATCCCGACGCCGACGGCGAGCACGACGATGTTCAGGTTCGTCGTGGACGCTGCCACCAGGCCGGCGCCGAACAGGAGCGAGTCACCGGTGACGAACGGGATGAACACCCCCAGGAACAGGGCCGTGCCGGCGAACACGAGTGCCCAGACGAGCAGGTAGAACACCACGACTCCCGCGCTGGAGAGGAAGTCGCTGAGCTGGCCGTCCAGGGCCGCGGCGCGGACCATCGGCTAGCGCGCCAACCCGTCGAAGACGGCGCCGTTGTAGGTGAACGCGGCATCGACCTCCGCGACGAGGGCGTTCACCTCGGCCGGTGCAAGCGACATCGCATTCAGCCGATCGCGGTAGGCACGCTTGTATTGCACGATGTTGTTGATCGCATCGAACCTGTAGAAGCCCAGCTGTTCGGGCGCGGCGCCGTAGTACCGGGCCACGAGAGCCGCGATGGCCTGGCCGCCCGACAGGTCACCGAGGTAGCGGGTGTAGTGGTGGGCCAGGCAGCGCACCCTGTCGGCACTGGTGAGGGACTGCAGGTGGGCGATGTACTCGGTCGTCGCCGGCAGCGGCGGATGCTCGCGGCGCCAGTCGTCGACGCCCAGCGCGGCGAGGTCGCTTTCGATGGCGGGCAGCCGGTCGAGGGCCGGGTCGAAGACGTCGATGCGGTCGACCTGGGATACCCGGTCGACGAGCTGCTCGAGAGCTTCATACACCCAGGCGTACTGCCCGAGGTACCGGGTATAGTCCGCGAGCGAGAGCGCGCCGCTCATCAGTTCGGTAATGAAGGACCGCGTTTCGGTATCGCGGTGCTGGTTGCTCGAGCTGGCGCGAAGGTAGTCGGCCAGATTCTGCTGCTGGTCCTGGGGGCGCTGTGGAGAGCTGGGGGTCGCGGTCATGAGAACCGATCTGCTGGGAGACGAGTAAGGCAATCCTAACCACAGCGAATTCAGGGTGGCCAGCATCGAGGAGAATTCTCGGTTACAGCGGAGCCGGACGGCATCTGAGTGCCGACAGCCGGTGCCCGTCGGTGCGGGAGAAGGGACTTGAACCCTCACGCTCGAAAGCACAGGTACCTAAAACCTGCGTGTATACCAATTTCACCACTCCCGCGAGTGAGGCTCCAGTCTAGAGTGCCCTGGTTCTGCGCCGGAGTGGTGGAACTGTCACCCGTCCGGTGAGGCTGTGGATAACTCGCACGCGCGGGCCCGGTTGTGCAGCAGGATTCCTTCATGACCGAGGCCGTGCGCATCATCACCGAGCAGGTGCGGCTGCGCGTGCGCCGCGACGGCGTCGACCTGGCCGCCGACGACGCCCTCGCAGACCAGTACGTGCGTGACGAGGTGCGCCGGTACAGCGAACGGGCCCTCGGCGGATCACTGCCGTTGCTCACCGATGAGTTCCAGGCCAGCAGGGAGGTGGTCGCCGCGCTCACCGGGTTCGGTGCCCTGCAACCGTTCCTCGACGACCCCGACATCGAGGAGATCTGGATCAACTCGCCCAGCCGGGTGTTCGTCGCCCGTGACGGTGTGCCAGAACTGACCCCGATGGTGCTCACCGAGCGGGAGGTGCGCGACCTGGTCGAGCGGATGTTGCAGGCGTCCGGCCGGCGGGTCGACCTGTCCTCGCCGTTCGTGGATGCGTCCCTGCCCGACGGCTCCCGGCTGCACGTGGTGATCCCTGATATCACCCAGCGATACTGGTCGGTCAACATCCGCAAGTTCACCCGGCGGATCCGGGACCTCACCCAGCTCGTGGCGCTGGGCGCGCTCACCCAGCCGGCCGCGGAGTTCATGCGGGTGTGCGTGCGCGGCGGGCAGAACATCCTCGTTTCCGGGGCCACTCAGACCGGAAAGACCACCATGCTCAACGCGCTGCTGTCGGCCACGCGTCGCACCGAACGCATCATCACGGTGGAGGAGACCTTTGAACTGAGCGTCGGCGCGCGTGATGTCGTGGCCATGCAGTGCCGGCAGCCCAGTCTGGAGGGTGCGGGCGAGATCACCCTGCGCCGGCTGATCAAGGAATCACTGCGGATGCGGCCGGACAGGCTCGTTGTGGGTGAGGTGCGTGAAGCGGAGAGCCTGGACCTGCTCATCGCGCTGAACAGCGGGCTACCCGGCATGTGCTCGATCCACGCCAACAGCGCCAGAGACGCCCTCGCGAAGCTGTCGACCCTGCCGTTGCTGGCCGGGCGCAATATCGACTCCTCGTTTGTGCTGCCCACCGTGGCCGGCTGTATCGACATCGTGCTGCACTGTGAGATGGACCGGCACGGGCGCCGTCGGGTGACCGAGATCATCGCACCGAGCGGTCAGCTGACCGGCTCCACGATTGAGGCGAGCCCGCTGTTCCTCATGAAGAACGGGGTGCTGGAACACACCGGCGGATTCCCCACGAAGCTCGCCAAGTTCCGGGCCGCCGGTCTCGACCCGGCCGAGGTGCTGCGGAGGGGAGCGGCATGACCCTGGTTCTGGGCAGCCTGCTCGGTGCCGGGCTGCTTCTGCTGAGCTCACCGCTGCTCTGGCCGGCCACCGATGGTGCGTCCCGCAGCGGCCGGCTGGTGTCGGGCTGGCGGGCCCGGCTCGCGCAGGCCGGCTTCGGGTCGGTGCCGGTGCCGGTGTTCGCCGCGCTGTCTGCGGTGCTCGCGGTGGCTTCCGCCGCGCTCGCCGAGGCGGTGCTTGGTGTGCGAGCGCTCACCCTGGTCGTCGGTGTGGTCTGGCTGGTGTTGCCCTCCCTCATCGTGCTGTGGCGGGCCAGGGCCAGGCGGCGGCTGAACCGCACGGTCTGGCCCGATGTGGTCGACCACCTGGTCTCCGCCGTGCGGGCGGGGCTGGCCCTGCCCGATGCCGTGAGCAGCCTGGCGCAGGCCGGGCCGGTGGTCACCCGCACGGCGTTCGCCGAGTTCGAGCGAGAATACCGGGCCACCGGCAACTTCGGCTACAGCGCTGACACGCTCAAAGCCTCCCTCGCCGACCCGTTCGCCGACCGCTTGATCGAGACGTTGCGGATGGCACGGGACGTGGGCGGCAGCGACCTCACCGTGGTGCTTCGCAGCCTGTCGAGCTGGTTGCGGCAGGATGCCGCGGTGCGCGCCGAGGTTGAGGCCAAACAGTCCTGGGTGGTGAACGCCGCCCGGCTGGGCGTGGCCGCACCGTGGATCGTTCTGGTGCTGATCAGCAGCCGTCCGGAGGCGGCCCAGGCCTTCAACACCCCGGCCGGAACCATCGTCATCCTGGGCGGTCTCACCGTATCGGTGCTGGCCTACCGGGTGATGCTCATCGTGGGGCGGCTGCCCGAGGAACGCCGGTGGTTCCAGTGACGGCGCTCGCCTGGGGTGCCTTCTTCGGGTCGGTGCTCGGCATCGGACTCTGGTCGCTGGTGAGCCTCACCCCGCGGCTGAGCCGGCCCCGGCTCGCGAACCGGTTGGCGCCCTACCTGCTCGACGTATCGGCCGAGGCCCGGGTCTTCGTGGGCCGCCGATCCGTCGACCCGATCCCGGTGCTGGGCACCCTGTTCTCGCCGGTGTTCGAGGCCCTCGCGCAGGCCCTTGCCAATGCACTCGGCGGCGCCGACATCATCGAGCGTCGTCTTCGGCAGTCGGGCTCCGCCCGAACCGTCGACGCCTTCCGGTCCGAGCAACTGACTTGGGCGCTGATCGGCGCCGCCGGCGCACTGCTGTTCGCCCTCGGCACGCCGTCGGGCCGCAGCTGGCCGCTGATCGGGCAGGTCGCGGCGCCCGTCGTCGCGGCCGGAGCGGGGGTGCTGCTGCGGGACACCCTGTTGAAACGGGCGGCGACGGCACGCCTGGCCCGGATCGACAGCGAGCTGCCCACCATCCTGGAGTTCCTCACCCTGTCCCTCGCGGCCGGTGAGGGCATCCTTGATGCTCTGCGCCGCGTCTCCCGCAGTACCTCGGGGGAGTTGTCCCGCGAGTTCGCCGGGGTGATCGGTGACGTTCACGCCGGAATGTCCCTCAGCACGGCGCTGACCGAGCTGTCTACCCAGATGCGGCTCATGTCACTGACCCGGTTCGTGGACCAGGTCGTCGGGGCGATCGACCGCGGCTCTCCGCTCGCCGACGTGCTGCGGGCCCAGGCCCAGGACGGCCGGGAGGAATCCAAACGGCATCTGCTCGAGGCGGCGGGCAAAAAAGAGGTGGCGATGATGGTGCCGCTGGTACGGGGACTAAAACACAAAACGGATCTGTATTCTGACCAGCTATTTTCTATTATGGACCGCTCGACGTTAAACGACAAGAAGCCCACTCACCAGGGCGGTGAGAGGGCTGGAAGTCGAGAGGCTGCGGTTAAGCGGCTGCGGCCGGCCTGGCCACTCGTGGACCGGCGGGGTTCATGAGCGCTGCCAAGCGGCGTAGCTGCCCCTCTCCGAGCGGAGGGGCGACGGCTAGGTTGCGGGCTACCCAGGAGGCGGTTGTTGTGGTCGCGGTGGTTGAGATGGTGGTGTGGGGTTTCATAGAGAGTACATGCGCGGGACCGGATAGAAGAGAGAAAATCTCATGCCTCGGTCACTGATCTCGTGGGCTCTTGTAGCGACTCCGCAGATCCAGCCGCCCCGCTGAGCTGAGCGCGCCGCAAGCTTCGAGCCCCCTCAAGAGGTTGACTTCGGTCCGCGGGTCGATGACCACAAGGCTCCGGCTCGTAACTGGCGAGTCCCACTGAATCGCCTCCGCCACTGGATGAACGATGATCAGCTTGACCAGCCCGGGCGCCCACGGGCCGCCGTCCGGCACGCGGCTCCGGGTCGTGTATAACCGGTCAACTTCAGCCTCGGTCGCACCCGCCAAGCTCCAGGTGCCGGCCTTCTCAGCAGCGACCAACGCCCTGGCCTGGTACTCGGTCGCAACCTGGCAGGCGAAGGCGAACCTATCGTGCAACTTAATCTCCTTCCACGTCTCGAGCAGTCCACCCGGCTCACCATCGGCAGTCGAAATCAGAGGAACCTCCCCGTACCCTTCGAGCACTGAGGCGATCAACCCGGCCGGCGAATCTGCCACCCGCAGTTCCCCACCGGTCAGCTCCCCGGTCATCCAGAAGGCCGGTGCAGGCTCGCGCTTTGTCATACCCACTACATGCGCGGGACGGTCGACAGACCGTCGACCGGGTCGCACCCGCGCATGCAGTCGGTATGGAAGCCCACCACTACTGCGAGAACTGCCGATTTCTTCTACTGCGTGGCACGACTGCCTCGTGGAAGAACTGCCTTAGGTGCTCGCTGGCGGAATTTTGGTGGTGTCGATCCCACTACGAGGGTGAACCGAAGAGCCGGCACCCAGACCGCGATCGGCTGCGTCGCCGGGTCCGGTGGGTTCGGTTCATCGCGTCGGTGCGTGGGGTGGATGCGTCCCGGCCGTGGTGAGGCCACGCCCGGGACGCCGTGACGGCCACCCGGACGTCGCGCATATAGGCTGCAATCATGCTCCTCACCGATTCTTACCTGTACACGATCCCTAGAGACGTGCTGGCTAGGTACGAATTCGCCGAGGTTCGCAATGCCGCGTCGATAATCGCTCACACGAACCCAGGGGAGTTCGCCGAGGTGATCGATGTGCTCCGGGATTTCGCTGTCGAAGCCCGTGACCTGCTGTTGCCAGGCGGTAGTGAAGGCACCGTCCCGAAGAAGCTGAATGGTGCTTTCCGGCATCTCGGTTGGCGTGAAGCGCGTGTTGACACGATCCTCAAGACAACGCTCGTGGTGTTCCCGTACGCTCCGGCAGGCGAGAGGCACAAGGAGCTAATCGAGACGGAAGCAGAGTTCGAGGGTTACAAGGCCGACTGGGTGAAGGGTCGTGTTGCCGGCGATACGGAGTGGAATGCTAAAGATGGCAACCTGGACCGTGACGTGGCAAGCTACCGCTCATTGTATGAGACAGGGTTCATTGACGGTGCAATCCTCATCACACGCACACAGGAGGACTTGCGACTGCTGGAACAGGACCTGATCGACGAGCTGCTTGAAGCAAACCCTGCGGACGCCGCGGCTTCACTCGGTGCAAGTGAGGGTGTGATCGGAACGGTCGTCACGCGACTTCACAGGGACGGCGTCCAGCTGCGCCTGGGCACCTCCACCACCACAAACCTGCCAAAGCTGGTGCACCGCCTGCAGCGCGGTGACGGCGGCGGCTGCCCGATACTTGCTGTCGCAATTTCAACTGATACGTGGGATGGGTCACGGGTCGCTCAAGACTAATGTCGCCGGCCCCAGTTACAGTTGAGACTTATGAATGGGGAGCACCGGAGATGAGCATTTTAGAAGTGACAGACACCCCAGAGGTAGATACCACGCCCGCGAAGAAACTGCGGATTGCCGCCGAGCCGCTGCGACCGGACATGGACTCCGATGACATAGCGCCGATCCCAGTGACGGCCGGCGGGTGGCAGACAATCCTTGCCGACCCTCCGTGGCGGTTTGCGAACCGGACCGGCAAGGTGGCGCCTGAGCACCGCCGGCTGGACCGCTACTCGACGATGAAGCTGGACGACATCAAGGCGCTGCCAGTCGCCGACGTCGCAGCGAAGAATTCGCACCTATACATGTGGGTGCCGAACGCTTTGCTGCCGGAGGGTCTCGCTGTCATGGAAGCGTGGGGTTACCGTTACGTCTCGAACATTGTTTGGGCGAAGCGCCGGAAGGACGGCGGCCCTGACGGACGCGGCGTTGGTTTTTACTTCCGGAACGTGACCGAGATCCTGCTGTTCGGTGTCCGCGGATCCATGCGCACTCTCGCACCAGGCCGTCGCCAGGTGAACATGCTTGAGACGCAGAAGCGTGAGCATTCACGCAAGCCGGACGAGCAGTACAAGCTGATCGAGGATTGCTCTCCCGGTCCGCGACTGGAACTGTTCGCACGCTACCCGCAGGAAGGCTGGACCGTGTGGGGTGACGAGTCCGCTGAGGAAATCGTGCCGCGCGGGAAGCAGTTCGCCGCGCACAAGTAGTGGGCCAACACGAAGAGAAAAAAAACCGCCAACTGCCTGTTGGGCAGGGAGGGGTTCCTATGTCCGGACCGCGCACCCGAAGCTGTAGCTTTGAGCAATGATCGAATACCTGGCTATCTATGCCGCCGCGTCTTTTACCGGCGCCACGTTCTTCGCGCTGGTCGGCACGAACAACCAGGCGAGACTGTCCAAGAGCCGTCTACTGTCGGACCCTGACGCGCTAATCGTGCAAGCCGGCGGCTTGTGGCTTCCGGTAAAGTGGACGGCCTCTCGGAGAAACAAGCGGGTGCTGGCGGCTATTGAAGCGCAACTGAAAGATGAACCGGGACGCTGGAAGCGCTATCAGATGCTGTGTGGCGAAATGTTCGCGTGGAACGCGCTCGAGACCAGCGTCGCCATCGCGTTCCCGGCAGCGATCGCGGTGCTGGTCGGCACTGTGATCTCAATCCAGTAACCACCAACACAAAAAACCGCCCCGGTCATATTCCTATATGGAAAATATGACCGGGGCGCTTCTCTTTCAGGGCTACGCTGCGTGCTTCGGCCGATATTTAGCCTGGGCTGCTTCCAGCGAGTAAACCGGCGCCTTGGCCACGCCAAGCAGCCAGCCGAAGGCCGGGACGTGCGCAGCCAGCCAGCTGACACCGGCGTAGTAAAGCGAACCTGCGAGCACCGTCACACCGAGGACCGCCTCCGCTTCGACGGCCGGGTCGAGGGTCAGGCCGAGGGAGGCCAGCCAGCCGACGGCCGAACCGACGAGCAGCGGGACAGCGGTGCGGATTAGGGCGATGAAGAATTGGGACATTTGGTGCCTTTCGTTTAGTTGCTAAACCGGGTTCCGCAGACGAGAACACCGGCTGGCCCGGCTGTCGCCGTGAGCTTCCCCGTCGTGCCGCAGATTGCGAAGATCGGGTTCTCCATACGCTTTCCGGGGTAGCCGAAAGAGTGCACGACGGTCTGACCGGCCAGGACCGGGAAGATTATGACGGCAGGAGTAACCCCCAATGTCATGACGTTCCCGTTCGGGTATTTCGGGTCGTACAGCTTGAAGAAGGCGTCGGTGGCGGTAGGGTTCGAGATCGTAATCTCGCTGATCGCCTGCGAGCTCCCGTAGTGTCCGATCCGGGTGGCCACGGCCGCGCCTGTGCTCTCGTACTGGAAGTAGTCAGTGTTGAACGCATACAGCTTCGTCTGGGACGAGGGGCTCAGGACCACTTCTCCGGACACCTGAACCGTCCCGGCAACAGTGATCGGGTCCGGTGCGATCTGCGACGAGAGGGAGTAGCCGAACGTGTACGTTTCGTAAACGTCAGAGGCCCTAATGCGCACCGCGTAGACACCGGCGCAGTTGACGGTCAGGACGCGTTCCATGTCTGGACGGAAGGAGCCGTCTCCGAAGTTGTACGGCGTAGCGCCGGGGGTCCACGGGCCTTCTGGCTGCTGCTGCAACTCCAGGTACATCTGCCCGAAGAACATCTGCATCGGGTCAAAAGTGAAGACAAGACGGCGCCACCCTGTCGTGTCAAGCGCGAATTCCAGGACCCCTGCTGTGAGGGTTGCTGCGCCCGTCTCTATGCGCGGGCCGACCACGAGCGTAGTTCCTTGCACTGCCCCGGCAAGTGTGCCCAGGTGGGCGGCTGCGGACAGCGCGGTCGGCTCAGTGGCCATGGTTTCAAAGGCGTTTCTCATGCTGCTGCTGCTTCCTCGACCCAGAAGGTCAGTTCGGTCTGTGATGTGTCAATCCAGAGCCAGGGGCCTGGCTCAGTTGGTGCGAGTGGCTGGATGAAAGTTCCATGCCCTGGAGCAGCAGCGCCGGCATCACCACGGGGGCCCGGTACGACGCTGTCCGCCCCATCGGCGCCACGTGTGATGAGTACCCCACCGCTCGCACCGACAGGTGCCACCGTGGTCAGGTCTGTGACGACACCAGCCGGGACCTCGAAGGAGAAAGGGTTCCGTACGACGGCCCGGTCGCCTGCGATAATCGCAAAACTGGCGGTGTACGTCCACCCGCTAGGGTTTGCCGCTGGGTCGCCCGTCGCCATGATCCGCGCGCCGCGGTTCGTGCTGCCAACCGGGTACACGAGGTAACCGTCAGCGTCGATGCCGCAGACGATCGGCACCGGCATGATGGTGAACGGGCCGCCGGTGCCGCCTGCAACGAGGATCGTGGTGACGCTCGGCGTCAAGGTGATGGTGCCGGTGATCGCCGAGCTGTCAGGTGCCAAGTCGGCGTCCGGGCCGTCCCCGAGGGCGGAGAGCAGGCGCCCGGTGACAGTGCCGTAGGTGGTAGGTGAGAGGGTCATTCGGATTCCTTAGTCAGCCCTTGAAGCTGCTTGGTGTGCCGTGCGAGCGTGGTTTTGGTGGCGGCCAGTTGGCGGGTCGCGTGCTGGATGCCGGCCTCGATGTTGGCGATCTGCGTGCCGTGGTCAGCGACGGCAGTCTCGGTACGGTCGGTTGCGTCTCGGAGGCTGCCTCCGTGATTCGGAATTACCTCATGCTTGATTCGCGCAACATCGTCGATGAGCGCAGGCAGCACGTCAGCCAGCGAGGTCAAGGCGTCGATTGTGCGGAACGCCCGCCGCAACCACGGCCAGGCTTTCGCCAGGATTGTGATCACCAGGATGATGCCGACCACCCAGCCGGCGAGTGTGAGAACTGACGTGGCATCCCAGAAGGCGCCCCACTCCGGCAGTGAGCTTGTAGATGTGAGCATGTGGAGCCGATCTGATGGATTAATTTAGTGGTGGTGGTGCTGTCGTCATGTAGTACGTGGCTTACCGCGAAACGACCAGGGGGTGGATGAAAACAGAACGCCCCGCCTCCTGGTCGGGAGGCGGGGCGTTCTTGGGTTAGGACCTAGCGGCCAATTACCCACATGAGGTCGAACCAGCGGCCGGTGGAGATGTAGCCGGCGCTGATCAGGTTCCCGCCGGCGGTAAGCCGGATGTTCTGCCGGGTGATGATCTCGCTGCTCGGCCGCATGCCGGGCGGCAGCTGACCCATTGACTGACCTGAGACACCGGACTCATGTATCCCGCGAAGCATTCCAATTCCGCCAGCCTTCGCGTACTGCACGTGCTGGTTCGGGTCGTGCGTGAAACCGTTGATCAGATCAACGTCGGTCCACTCGTACTGCTGGGCGCCGTCGGCGGTCTGCCAGAACCCGCCTTCAATGCTGGTTGTATCGCCGTTGGTGGAGCCGACCACCCCGTATGCGGGCGATATGACTTGTCCGGGGTTCCATGCATTGAAGTAGCCAGGGGTCATGGCGGGGATCGTGCGTGCACGATCCGGCCGCTTCCCCTCTGGGATGGTCGCCAGCGACTGAACTGATCCAAACGTCCACGATGTGCCGTTTGGGTCAGTTCCGAACCCTGCGATGGTCGATCCCGCGAACATGGTGATGCTCGTCGAGATGTTGTACCAAACAGAGTTCAAGCTCACGATTAGGTCGCCGGCGTCAGCGGGGTCGGCGCTTCCGGCGTACCCGCCGCAGAGAAGTGTCAAAGCTCCCGTCGTATCAAGCTCGAGACGGAAACCGGACGAACTCTGGGCCGCGCCGTTGGTGGTGTCGCCGACCGTAGCCTGGAACTGCGTCTTTGGCCGGGCCGGAACGTACACCGGCTGAACTCTCAGCACCATGGTTGTGCCGGCAACCCCGCGACGGCGTAGGACGCCGCTGAGTATCACCCAGTCGCTGGACATACGGCGGATGGAGGGCTCGCCGTAACGGCCGACGTCGTAAGCCTCCCAGCCTTCACCGAGCTCAAGGAGCTCACCAGAGCCGACAGGAACCGGCGAGTCCGAGTCCACCAGCCGCCCGAGGATGGTGTTCGCACCGGCAACCGAACCTACGACAACGACATCGTTGGCGTACGGCTGATAGCTGGCGAGACGGCCGAGCGGTTCGGTGAGGGACCCGCCCATGAGGACGCGGGCAGGTCCGAAACCGATGTGGCCTGCGTCGATGGTTCCGGTCATCAAGCCACCGCCTCCACCAATGCCGCCTGAACCTTTCAGCATGCCGCTGCCGGTCAAACTCGCACCAAGCGACGCCGCACGCTTTGCTAGCCGTGCCGTCAAGTCGGTCAGACGGTCTTCAAGAATGATGTCGACGGAGGTCGTGTGGTCGGAGCCGCGGCGCACTTGGATCTCGGAGACGCGCATGCGGGTGGGCTTGCCCGTGCGGCTCCACACCATGACGTAATCGCCGCATGAGTAGTCGATGCCGGCGATCGCATCCATGGCACCGGTGTTCTCGGTGACGGTGTACATTTGCTTCTCTCCGCCTTGGGCAGCGGCAAGCTGCCCGAGGACCGTGAGAGTCGCTGAGTCAGTCGTGCCTGAGGCGCCGTTCGCCCGTTCGAGCCGACCGAGTCCTAGAGTGTCGGCGCCTGCGAACTCGTGGGCTGTGCCGTCGTCACCTCGGACGATGGCGACAGTCGCGGCGTCAGCGATCGAGGTGGACACCGGGAACTCTGTGGCGTAGCGGCCGACGTAGAAGCGGTCCGCACCGGTTCCACGGTCGACGCCGTGGCCTGGCGAATACACGAGGAGCTCGCGCCCCCGCGTAGACCACTCGATGACGCCTGCCGTTGTCAGCGCGTTCAGGATCGACAGTGAGGTCTGGTCGGCAGGGAAGCTCTGCCTGATGAGTGCTGCGGCACCGGACCACGCTTTGCCATCTGAGTCGACGGATGCTGTAAAGGAGTGTCCGACGTCGACAGCGGCGCCGCGGGCGATGCCCTCTTCCAGGGTGTGCAGGATGATGACGCCAGCTGTGTCGTTCCACTCCCGCTCGGATCCGTCCGAGGAGTGCAAAGTGACGGCGGCCAGTTTGTAGGAGACGAAGCCGACGCACACATAGCGGGTCATGAGCGTGGAGTCGCCCTCGTCCCAGTTGGAGTCTTGAATGAGGAAGCGCCCATGCTCAGGTTCAACCCAGCCGAGCGGCCCGAGCAGCTTGACGGCAAGCTCGGTGCCGTTCACAAGCGAACCGGTCACAACCTGTGAGGCTTCGAACCCTAGGGTAGGCGTGTCGCTGTACGCGCCGCTGTAGGCGATGGTGTTGGCACGGATGGTGCGGCTGAGCCCAGCCGGCACTGCACCCACCCGGTCAAGCCGAATGTCGGCAGTCTTAGAGGACATATGCAGGCCGGCCTTTTAGCTCGAAAATGGTAGTTGCGCCACGTGTGGCAGTGGTCACGGTGAGCTTCCCGCGGGTAACCGCAGGATCTGTTGACCAGGATTCGGTGATCCTAAACGCGTACGGCCCAGGGCCCGTCTGTACGAGGTCGGTGACTTCTGTGCCACCAGACCACGCATCTGTGGTTGTCGTGTACGCACGGCCAGTCGCCGCTTCGAAGCGCAACCAGGTGCCGGCTGGCACCGCGGCCGAGTACTCGAAGAACGACCTGCCGTTGTCCTTGACGCGGAGGCCGGTGAACGGTCCGGCGATGCGGACGCCCGCGTCGGAGACTTTGCCGGTCAGGCCAGGCCAGACGGTCACCGTTTTGCTGGCGGCGTCGAGGAGGGCGGTGGTCAGGGTTTCGGGGCTGCGCAGCCAGATGTAGGGGAGGGATAGGACGATGGTTACTTTGAACTCATCGTTGATGCTCACCAGCTCCTCAGTGATTGTGCGGAGCTGCGCAACCGCAGTGCTACCGCTGTACCCGAGTACGAGCGAGTCAGACCGGAACAGCGTCCGTACTGCGGCGATACGCTCGAACTCCACCAGCATTTCAATGCGGATGGCCGGTACTTCCTCAACCCCGTCCATCTCGATCTGGCCGTCGAACCCGGGGATAGAAAGCTCTGGGCGATTAATCGTGGTGCCTGCAGTGAACTGCGTCTCGCTGGTGACTGTGCCGAGCTTCTGGAGGGGTACTTCGTTGATTTCGTACGCGCGAACAGTGCTCACGTGGTGACTCCTAAGGGGTCTAGAAAGTGGTGGGCGAGGCGCAGCGGCCTGTAGTGCGCTGCGCCTCGGGGTGCGTCAGACTCCGACGCCGGCAGCCCTCGTATTGCGTGTGCTGCGCAGGCTGTCAGAGGCTCGCTCGGCGACCGGGTTGTAGAAGTTGTTGGTCGTCGAGGTGGACGAGCCGGAGCCGGCGGCGTAGCCGTCCTGTAGGGGCACGACTGAGCTGCCGCGGCCCAACTGCAGGATCTCTGGTCCGTTCTCTCCTACGAGAGTTGCTCCGGAGCTGGTCACGTGACCACCTGTGGCGAGCCCCTTGATTTTCTGCAGCTCAATGATCGGGATTTCGCCCCACGACCAGTTGCCAAGCGCTCCGCCGAGTGAGAACAGCCACTCAAGTCCGCGCGCGGCGCCGTTGATCGCATGGATCAGACCATTGACGCCGCCGGTCAGAACGTTCACCGCTTGAGCGCCGAGCGAACCCCAGTCGCTGAAGCCATCGGTTGCAAAAGAGAGCCATGCGACCAGGCCAACAACCGCGGCTACGATTCCCAGGATCACCCATGTGGCCGGTGACGCTAGGAGCGCGGTAGTGGTAGCCCAAATGCTGGCCGCCCACAGCCCGAAGGCGATCACCAGCCCGGTGCCAACTACAGCTGCCACAAGATTTAGCGCCCACGCGTTCTCGTTTAGGTAGGTGAAGACCGTGTTCAGCACCCCCGCTAGGTCAAGCAACAGAGGCATCGCCGCGGTCAGCACCGTCTCACCAAGCGTTCCCCATGCGTGCCCAACGAGGTCGACTTTTCCCGCGTAGGTCTCGGCGTAGGCTGCTCCGGCCCCGCCGAACTCGCTGTTAAGCTCGGCCAGGATGACCTTCTGGGCGCCCATCACGTCCCCAGAATCGACGAGCGAGGCGATCATCGCTTTCTGATCCTCAGTGAACGTGACACCGACCCGGCTCAAAGCTGAGATGCCAGCCACGGGGTCGTTCAACGCCTTGCCGAGCTGGATGGCGCCGCCGGCGACGTCAGTGCCCATAGCCCGGCTCACGTCGGTCATGATGCCGATGCTCTGGTCGAAGACATCGTTGCCTTCACCGGCCGCATTTTTGACATTCTTGAACGTCAAGAGCATATTCGCGCCCATGGTGATCGACTCGGCTTCGGTAGCTGTCTTATTCTCAAGAGACCCCGCTAGCTCATCGATCTTCGCGCGGGTTGTCCACGCGCCGGCGCCAGTAGCTTTCAAAGCAGAGTCTGTCTGCGCGCCGATCGATTCGATCCGCGCGAGGCTATCCACCTGCTGCTTCGCCCACACGGTGATGCCGGCGCCTGCCGCCGCGAGCCCAAGCCCGATACCGGTGCTCAGGTTACGGCCGGCGGTGGCACCGGTGCGCTGCGTGGCAGTGTCGATGACACCGTCCGCTTCACCGATAGCCCGGCGGGCTGACGGAGCGATATCCGAACCGGAGACAACTAGGCTCATATATGCGGTCAAGAGTTCTACGCCTGAGGCCATAGCCGAGTTCTCGTTTCTCTATTGTGTTTTTGTGCCCGGCTTTCGGCGTTCGACTGCAGGGCCGTTCATCTGCTCAGCCCACGCATGGACGTGTGCTGGGTTGGTGCGTGAGCGCACCTGCTCGGCTTTCGCCTCGCCCCGTGACACCATTTCCACTAGGAACGCGGCGGGGCGCGGGAACTCGGGCGGGCGCTTGGGTTGCGAACGGCCTTTCGGGGTGTTTACCGCGACAAGGATCCAGCCGAGGTTCTGCACAGCATCGATCAGCTCAGCTGTCATTGACTCGCTTTGGCCCCAATCGTGGCCGTGAATACTGCGGTAGGTCATCGACCCGGGCCCGAATGTTGCCTGTAGCAAGTTCAGGTCACGCCAGCTCAGCGCTGGTGTGCCCAGGTCGTCGAGCCGGTAGCCGGCTCTGAGGAGGTCAGCCTCCAAGGCAATTCCGTGGTCCCGGATTAGCTCTTGGAGGGCGAGGATTCCGGGAGTGTAATGCCCGATGCTTCGTGGTAGGCCTTCAGAAGTTCGTCGGTTTGCTCCTGCTCGATTTCGTCAACTGCGGTGCGCGCAGCTGGGTCGGCTTCGAAGATCATGAGCAGGTCGGAGAACTTAAGGTTCTCTTCTGTCAGCTGTGACAGTCTCGCTTTCAGTCCGTTCTTCACGTACTTGAGGAGTGGGATGGAGTACACCGGGCCGTCGGCGACGACCTGGAACTCGAACCGGTTCTGCTTGCTGGATGCTTTGGATGGTGGGACTTGAAAGACCATTTGCCGTGCTCTTTTCTGCTTAGCGCCGCGCTTAAATGGAGCCCGCCCCAGGTGCACGGCATGACCTGGGGCGGGAGAAGGTGGGTGTTGGCTACGCGGCTACGAGAGCATCAATCTCTGTGATCTCAGTCACTCGGACGTTGGTGCCGTCGGTGGGCTTGAGGACGTTGAGGACTGCCTCATACACAACCCCGGGTGCAGCAGCCGAGTAGGTGACGTCGCCGGTGCTCTGAGCCTGCGCGAGCTTGATGATCTCCCGCTTTTTGTTCGGGAAGTCTTCGAGCTCAATGACGTACTTGCGGGCGGGGGAGATGAACCCTTCGACGTGGCCGACGGTGATCGTCTTGCCGTCTGCTGAGACGGTGACGTTCCCTTCGCCGCGAAGCTCTTTCAGCACGTCGACGTTCAGAGCCTCCGCGAATGTGAGGCCGTAGGACATCGGGTGGTCGGTGACGATGTTGCGGATCGTCCGGTTGCCGGCGTCCTTGATCGCCTCGACAGCCGGTTCACCGCTGCGCACGATGCCGTCTGCGGTGATTGCCCCGAGCTGGGCCCAGATGGCGGGCAGCGGCGTGGTGGCGTCAGTCGGGTCGGCAGTGTCCGCTGGTGCGGAGTAGAGCATGCCGGCGATTGCGGGTGCGCCGACGAAAGTGTTTGCGTTGCTAGTCATTGTGTTTGTCCTTCTGGGTTATGCGGCGCGGCCGCGGTAGCGGATGGTGTGGATCTGGCGATAGCGTGACTGCCCGGTCGGTGTGTCCGGGAAGTCGACCGGGCCGCCGGCTTCGTTGTGCAGGTAGAACTGGACGCCGGCGTAGAGCCGGAGTTCGGGGATCAGACCGCGCACGGTCTCGGCAAGGCCAGAGGCGGTTTCGCTGTCGCTAGCCCAGGTGTCGATGGTGATGAGCGGGGCGGCCATGGAGGCCATGTCCTTGCGGCCGCCGCTCACCCGCAGTTGCACGAGCGGGCGTGCTGGTGACGCTTGGCTGCGTCCAGCTGGGATCAGCTTCGCCACGTCAGCGTCGACGGAGAGTGCGGCGAGCTGACCGGAGAGCCAAGCGATGAGCAAAGCTTCGATGTCAGGGAACTTGATCACGTTCAGTCCCTCCCCGCTTCAAGCGCCCGGGTGAGGGCGCCAGACTCTGACTCCGCCAGGCGGGCTTCGACGGTCTTCGCGATGATGACGGCGCGTGCACGTTGCGGACGACGTGTCGTCAAGTTCTCTTCGACCACGAAGTGATCCTCGCCGGCACCGCCAGCGACAGCGCCGTTGGCTGCGGCAGCGATCAGCACAGCACGACGGTTGAGCTCAGCAACGACCTTGTCGTCGGTCATGATCTCTGACCAGGCAGCGACCCTGAATTTGATCTTCTTGAGTTGTTTCATCTGCGTCACAGGTCGGTCGCTTTCAGGCTTACTTTGATGTACCGGGTGAGCGGGCTCGGGCCGTTGAACCAGAGAGGCTCACCGTCCACCTCGTACACGCGGCGCTTGCCGCGAGGGTTGGTGTACCGGATGCGATCCCGGGCTTCCACGTCGGCTGTGAGCGCCGCATACATGATGTGGGTGACACCAGAGCGGCCGTCCACCTCATCGGATGTTGCGGCACGGAGCAAGACACCTTCGAGGTCGAGCAGGTATGGGTTCGTCCAGTTTTCGCGGGTGCCGCCGTGTGCGCCGGGCTCCGAGACGGCCCGTTCGCGTACCGCCGTGTCATCACGCAACATTAGGAGCCACGGATTCGGTAGGGGTTGAGCTGTTCGCGCTCATGCGCCATGAGGACGATGCCGCCGGCAACACCGGGGGCTGTCATTGATCGCTTCTCGGAGATGTCACCGGCACGAGCTTCAACGAGGCCGCCGGGGGAGGCTTCTGCCCGGGCTGCCATCTCACGGATCATCTCCACAACGATCGGGACCGACTCGTAACCGTGGGTGAGCGTGATCCGGACTCCGCGCAGGCTGTCCGTCCAGAGCTGACCAGCGGGCAGACGGGCGAAGCCGAGCTCGCTCCATTCGAGCGTCTCATGGTCGATGGCCTGGCCGCCGTTGGTCAGGCTTATCACGCCGGTTACGTGGTTCGATGGGAGGAACAAGGACCCCGTACCGGAGCCGTCAAGGACCATCGTTTCGGTGACCGCGGGGCAGATGTGCCATCCGCAGTAATCTCGGACAGCCTGCTCAGCGGCAGCTAGAAGCTCACTGCTGCGGAAGTTACTCGGTGTCGGTAGCAATGTCGGGTATTCCAACAGTCGGCTCCTTCGGCTTGCGGGTGGATGGTTTACGCGCCGGTTTGGCGGGCGCAACAGGTTCAGGGGTGGCGGGTCGCGCGTCAGGCGCGACCAGGCGGAGACGCTCGGCGTACTCGTCGGTGTATTGGACGGTGAGTGTCAGTCCCGCGAGGGTGATTTCGTAGCTCTGCATGGGTGACCTTCGTCAGATGTTCTGGGGTGGAGCACGAGCAGGACGCAGGCGGTGAGGCCTGCGTCCTGCTCTGGGTGGCCGTGAGGCCGTGTGCTACGCGGCGGTAGCGAGGGTCAGCTTGATGAACGCGGCAGGCCGGTTCACTTTCAGGCCCAGGCGACGTTCAGCAACGATGGTGCTGATGCCCTTCACGAAGTTGCCTTCGTGCGAGTCGGTGATCTTCGTGCGGACGCCGCCCTTTTTCAGGACCGTTCCCGTAGCGAAAGCGCCGAGCAGGACAGTGCCCTGCGTGATGGCCGGGGTGACCACCGCGGTGATGCTCCAGATGCCCTGGGTGACCGTAGCCACGAAGGGTCCAGCGCCGAGGTACGCGCCGTTGCCATCCTTCGACAGGATCAGCCGGTCGAAGTCGAGCGGGTTGATGACCAGCGCTGAGGCCTGACGGCCGGAGGCGATAGACACCAGGGTCGACGCGCGCTTGATGCTGTCTAGGTTCTCGGCAACGGTCGGGGAGACGAGCGTGAGCACGCCTGCCCGGCGCAGGACGCCGAGGACATTCGGGCCGGCACCGTCGCCGTCGAGCAGCTGACGGTCGGTCTCAACGTTCAGGTCGGTGACCAGGTTGTTGTTGATCTCGGCCGCAACGTAGTCGAGGTCCTCGAGCATGTCATCGCTCAGCTCGGTGAAGCCGGCGATGGTGGAGATGCCCTCCTGGCGCTCTTCGTAGGTGTAGGTCACCTGAGCCTTGGCGTCGCCCTCAGCGACCGCTGCGACGCTGCCCTGTACGGGAAGCTCCACGCGGTACTTGAGCGCGTTTCCACCGAGATTGCCGGCGCTGAAAAGGGCCTCCACGCTCGGGATGGTGCGCACGTTGCCGACGATCTCGCGATCTACGTCAGCGACGATGTCGGTTCCGACCAGGGTCGGGTCTCCGACAGCCTTGAACTCCGTGGCGGAGCGGGGGGTGCGGGTGGCCTTGAACCCGGCGAGGTCCAGGGACTTGACGGCGTGGGCGCCGAGCGTCTTAGCCTGTGCCTCCGTCGCAACGACGGCGGGGCCGGCTGCGGAGAGGGACTTGATGAGGGCTTCGCCTTCGGCGACGGAGGCCGCGTTGGCCTGAGCGGCCTTGATCAGGCCGGTGACGACCGTGAGGCGGGCCGACTGCTCGTCGGTTGCGATGCCGGACTTGGCGGCGCTGATGAGGGACTGAGCCTCGATGAGTAGAAGATCCATTATGGGAGGAGCCTTTCGATGTTGATGAGTTGGATGAGTGTTTCCAGCGACTTGACTTCTGCCTCGTGGGCGGCCTTCATAGCAGGCGGCTCCTCGACGTTGACCGGTGAGGGCTCCTCCGTCTTGACCGTGCTTTCGGGTTGCGCCTTAGCATCCGTCTTCGTCGTGTCGGGTTCGACTGCTGCAAGCAGCTCACCCAGGGCTTCGTACGCGGCGCGCACCGTGCCCTCGTTCTTGGACGACAAAACTTTGCCGGCCTTGATCTCAGCGGTCAGGGCTGCAGCCTTGACGCCGAGAGATTGTGTGTCGGGGTTCGCGCCGACCAGGGTTGGCGAAACCTCGAGGAGTTCGACTTCGTGGAGCTCGACGACGGAGTGGCCGTCACGCTCGCCCCAGCTCGACCGGCGAACCTTGAAACCGAAGGAGAACTGCTTGACAGCCCTTCGCTGCAGAAGTCGGAATGTCTGCTGCGCGGTCGGGTTTTCCATGTCGAGCTGGACCTTGACCCATAGGCCTTCGTCGGTCTCCTTCGCTTCGAGCACGAAGCCAATGTGCGCGAACGGGTCGTTAAGCTGGTGCGACCAGAGGCAGGGAATCTGATCCCCGCTGGCGGCCCACTCGGCAAGAGTGTTCGCGAACGCGCCCGGCATGACTGCTTCGCCGTACGAGTCGACGCTGTAGGTGCTGACGATGGCTTCGAAGATGCCCTCGCCGTCGAGCTCGGTCAGCGCTTTGAAGCTGGCCGATGCCTGTTTGATCTGCATGGTGTCCTTTCAGGACTGCGGGAAGTTGATTTCGACGGAGCAAGCGCAGTTAGCGACACCATCGGCGCCGCCGGCCGGATCACCGGGCCACTGCTGTCCGCTGCTGAACGGGGCGTTCAGCGCGACCGTCTCGCCGTTCATGGCGGCGTGGTCAGCACGAGGTTTTGCGGAGTTGGTTGACCAGGTCTTCGTCGCTTTGTCACCGGCGACCTGCTTGGCTACCTCAACGACTGCGAAGGCGACCAGGGTGGTGACCAGAGTCTTCGCGATCACATCACCGCGGGAGCCGCGGGCATCCTCGAAGGCTGCTTCCGGCGTGTTCGTTGCAACGCCGTCGGCGTCGAGTGCCGGGTCGGCGAGAGCGGCTTCGATCGCTGCGAGTGTTGTCGCGTTGACTTTGGCGGCCCGAGAGTCGGCGATCGCACGGAGGAAAGCTTCCGTCTGTGCGACGTTGTACTCGTCCGGGCCGAAGCCCACACTGTCGAGGGCGCCGGCGCTGACCTGGCTGGTGACGAGTAGCGCCAGCTTGAACAGGTCATCTGACAGCTCACGGTCCCAGCGTTCGGCATCCCAGAAGTCACCAGCAGCTTTCGCGCTGAGCTTCGAGAGGACGGAGGCCTGCTGACGTTTGAAGAAGCGTTCCAGGCCAGTGCCGACCGCAGTGACGCTTGCCTCGTCAGCAGCGCCGGTCATCGGCGGTTTTGGTGCGCTCGCTTTGATCCGAGGCGCGCCAGCTTTCACCGGCGGCATCTTGGCTGTGCCGACGTCACCCAGGATCAGGTTCATCGGTGTGGCAAGCAGGTCAGCGTCGCCGTCGAGATCGCTCATGTTCAGCTTCGCCCGCGCCTCATTCGGCGTGAAGATCGGCCGGCCGGTTGCGGAGAGCAGGATGGCCATCTCTTCAGCGGGGGTACCGGACAACTTCTCCTTGATGTTGAACTCGATGTAGAGGTCGGTGCGGTCCGGATCGACGCGCGGGATGAGCTGCATGACGAGCTCCTGCACCACCTCGGCCAGGAGGGGGCCGAGCGTCTCGGTGTACGTCATCGTGCGCAGCTCGCGCACGTTCGCATAGCTGAGTCCGCCGGTGGCGCCAAGCTGTGAGGGGTGAATGTGGAAGGCGCGGGCGGTGACTTCGAGGCTGAGCTGGGTCAGCTCGAGCATCTGCTCTTCTTTGGCGTTGAATCGGCCTTGGGAGAGGGTCATGCCGTCTTCAAGCAGCAGAGTGCCACCCTTGCTGGCGCCGTCGCTGCGGAAAGCTCGGAGGCCTTCCAGGAACTTCGTACGCCCGCCCTTCTCCCACTCGCCGGAGTCGGCGGGGCGCGAGATGATCGACCCCATTTGGCCGCCGTTTTTAAGGGCGGCGATCCGGAAGATCGACTGGTGGATGTCCAGGGTCAGAGTGTCACGCAGTGTTGTAACGGCCGGTGAGACTGAGGTGCCGTAGTACGGCGACCAGCCGCGCAGGTGAATCAGGTTCTTCTGCTCGATGACGGTCGTACCCTTGCCACCGGAGTAGCGGACGCGCAGCGTGCCGAGCTCCTCGTCACCGTCCAGGATGCTGACCGCGTTGACGGCGAGCGAGCGGAGCGTCCAGCCGTCGGCGGTCTGCGCGATGAGCACCCATGCCTCGTCGTACAGCACGTAGTCGCTGACCAGCGCCCGGATCAGGCGGTAGGTGGTTAGCCCCGGGTTCGGGCGTGCGAGCACCTTCGCGGTGTTCGAATCGCGGTTGCGCTGTCGGTCCGTTTCGGATACGCGCTCGAAAACATGGACGCCGAGCTGAGCAACGTTGCGGCCTAGGAAGTCGACGCACACGTGAACATTCGGCTGGGTTGCGTACAGCCGAGCCGGTGACATACCGCCTACCTTGTCGAGCAGCTGCCCGGCCTCAGCTGCGGTGAAGACCTGGCCGGAGAGCTGACCGGTTGTCGTGCCGGTTGCAGCGCTCTTAGTGTTGAGGCCGAGGAAGGTTTTTAGCCCCATAGTGTGTACGCGCTTTCTGGTTCGTCGGGATCTGTCTCTGTCTCGTAAGCCGAGATGCGCTTCTTGGCCCGGCGCAGGTCGGCGACGGTCAAGCCCCAGTAGGCGAAGGAGGCTGCTTGGAGAGGCGCGACCTCGACCGGCGAGCCCTTGTCGTCGAAGACGCGGATCTGGCCGAGTGTCTTTGTCTGGGCGGCGGAGGCTGCCAGGTCCAGGAGCTGCTGACCGCGGTGGTGCAGCCGGCCTTCTTTGACCGCGTCGTAGAACGCTCCGAAGGAAGCACCGAGGTCAGTGCCTTTTACCGGGGTGACCGGGAAGTGGGCGGCTTCCAGAAGCTCAATGAGCTCGGTTGCGTTCGATCCAGACCCTTGGATGAGGATTGTGGAGGCACCGAGCTGCGACCATTCAGGCCACTGCTTGGCGAGGGCTGGCACCACCCATGCACTGCCGGCGCGCTGCGCGATCGTCTCGATGTGAGCCTTGCCGTCAGTGCGCCAGCCGGCGATGCTGATGTAGGTCATGGCTCGGTCGAACCCGGTCTCCACCGAGACTGTGAACTCCGACGCGGGATCTATTTCCGAGTAGGCATCGGTCAGCGCTTCCCAGGCGCCAGGCTCCCATGGGCCCATGACCTCGGTCTCAACCCACTGGCAGAGATGCTCAGTGCGGAACGCGCGAGGGTCAGGAGCGGCGGCGGCTTCTTCAAGCACCGCGATGTCGAGGGTGTACCCAAGTGAGGGGTTCGCTTGCGCCCACGCTGCCCGGTCGTCAAGGTCGCAGCCTTCAGGAGCGCTCCATTCGAGGATCGCTACGCGGGCTGTCGGGTCGTTGATCTTGCTGATGGCGTCGTTGCGGAGCTCACGGAGCACCACCGACTTGCCGGTGCCGGCGTTCGAGACTCCGACAGCCATGCCGTTCGGGCGGGCGGTAGTCGTAGCTTTCGCTGCCGTCCACGCATCTCGTGTCTCCTGGGTGCGGAGCTCATCGAAGAACAGCAGGTCGGCCGACCAGCCACGGGTGGCGTCAGGCTCACTGGATTCAGCGCGCCAGGCGCTCCCGTTCTTTAGTGGGATGCACAGGTCACCGTTGGCGATCCGAGGTTTGAGGGTCTGCGCTTTCAGGGCGGGGATCGAGAGGACAAGCTTGCGAGCTTCATCCCACGGCTTCTTCGCACCAGCGAGCTTGTGGGCGACGCCGAGCACGAGCTCACAGCTGGGGTCAGCGAACAGCCGGTACAGCGCCATGATCTTCATGACGGCTGACTTGCCGTTCTGTCGGCTGACGAGCAGGAGCACAGTGCGGAAGCGTTGCTTGCCGTCGAGGCCGAGCTCGAGCGCCCGGATCAGGAAGTCGGCCTGCCACGGGATGAGCTCCATCCCAAGGACACGCACGCCGAATTCGATGGCTGCGAAGCCGCGGCTTGTCTGGCGGGTGAGTTCTCGGAGCGGCTTCGTGAAGATACGCGGGGTGGTGACACCGCAGATGGGGGAGAGCGCCGGGTCGTATTGCATGAGCACGGCGCACGTTCCTTACATCTAGGCGTTGGCCTCCGCTTGCAGGTTTGCGAGTGCGGCGGCTGCCGAGTCGGTTTCGGTATCGGGGGCGGCGGCCTCGCGACCGTCGGGGGTGCAGCCGAGCGCGCGCAGCACGTTCAGCAGGTGCGGGCCGAGGTAGAGGGCTTTGGTCAAGGTGCCGGCGTCGCCGGCTGCCTTCGCCATGTCGATCGCGTCGGCGTAGGTGAGGGCGAGCAGCTGGGCTCCAGCGTCAGCGGCGGTGATTGCTGCTGACGCTTCAAAGGAAGCGAGTACGGCGGTTCGGATCTTGCGTGGCGCGGCCATAGGCTCCGTTCAGGGGGATGGGGGGTAGGCGACCGGGGAGAGAGGCCTACTATCCGGGGAAGGCGTCCGCGTTAATTTGATCTTCAACATTTCGATCCCCCTACCCTCAGAGGATTAATCCGAGGCGAACCATTCACGGGAAAGAACCCCGAGGCTGGGCGGCGTCCACTTGTTGCCGCGTCGGCGGTTGCACCCTCGGTGGGAGGCCCGGAGGTTAGCCGGGTCCTCGGCGCGTTCAGGATGGGTGGACACAGGGTAGATGTGGTCGGGTTCCCAGACCGCGTCGTCGCTGGTGTCTTTGATTGCGTAGTCGATGGCGCCGGGTGAGCAGAGCCAGCACTTCGCCTGCTCGCGTTCACACTTCGCCCGGAACTCCAGGCGGATAGCTTTCCACCGGCGGGTGGAGCGGCCGGCGTTCTTGGCGACGCCAGTGTGTGCGGCAGCCATTACCTGATCAACGCCGTCAGCCGGCGCAGGATGTGCAGCTGGATGTCGAGGAACGGCATCGCCAGACGCTGGAACCACATAGGCGGTACGTGCTTCATCACGTTTCTCTCTGTGCGGTGTCCTTCATGCCCCGGAGATCATGGATCCGGCAGAGCACGACGAAAAGCACGACGTCGACAACGTCGTGCTGAGTCTGTGCGTGTGTTTGTGTCTAGTGGCCGCGGCCCAGCGTCGGCAGGCCGCCTCTGACTGTGTAGGCACCGTCAGTGGCGTAGATCTTGCGATCCATCTTGTCTACGAGCTTGCTCATCCCGAAGAGCGAATTCTTACGCTTCTCACGCTCTCGCTGCTCGTCGGCCGCGATCTTCGCTCGTATGTCGGCATACCGCTTGCGGGCTTCGCTAGCACTCGCATCCGCGGGGTGATTCCTCAGGTGACGCTCGCGCTTGCGAGCGGATTGAGATGCCATCTCGGCGGCGACGGCATCGGCCTTGGCTAGCCTTGCGCGATCCTCGCGGTCATCGCGCCGTTGCTCGTCGCGGATTCGGAGTGCCTTCGCGTGAGCGGCTACCAACCACGGCTCGGCTGGTACGACCCCTGTGCACCGCTCGCCCGCTGCATTCTGATGGATGCTCATCCGGCCACCGCGTTGGACGGCGTGCCGTTCGTTGCATGAGAGACAGATGCGAAACTCAAGACCCATAATGCCCCCGCCGGTAGTGATACCGACAGGCTACAGGCGTTCTGAGTCATCCGGCGCGCCACTCACAGGAGCGCGCTTACGCCCAGTGCCGGCATCCCTCAAGGCGTGGTACTAACCCGGAATAGCGCAGTGGCTATTCCGGGTTATGGTTCTGCTTGAGACGCCGCCTAGCGCCCGTGCCGGTTGAGCCAGGCGGCGGTGAGCTTGTACAGCGCCCGGATGGTGTTCGGACCTGGTACACGGTCGATGTCCCCGCCGTAGCCGTACTCCCGGCCTTCGGTTTGCGCGAGCAGCCAGAAGATACCGCCGGGGGCGCCGTCCTCTTCGGTGGAGGTGCGCGGCAGCTCGCCGCGGCCCTCGTTGAGGATGGCCGCTTGCAGCCGTGCGTGTCCGTGATGTGTCATGGCGCCCGGTTCACCGTCGATGGTACCGCCTGGGTACCAACCGCGGACAGCCAGCTCTGCCTGCACCATGGTCCAGTAGATGCTGCCCGGCTCGCCGTCCTCCTCTGTGGAGGTGCGGCGGCGTCCGGCTGGCGCTTGAGTGCCGGCGGCTGCAATGGTTGAGCCCCCACCACCGAAAAGGTCGGACGCGGAGATCTTGGAGTAGTTGCCGTCTACCGTGTGACCGGCGATGCGAGCTGAGGATGTGAACTGGTGAACATCCCAGCGGGACACTGATCTGTTTAGCGCAGGCTCATGGTCGGGTGTGCGCCCGGTCGGCTGTCCACCGTAGGCAGCCCACCAGATGCGAACGCCGGCGTCAGTGATGCGTGACCACGGGGTGTGCGAGCGTGTGAGTGACGCCGGGGCGTACAGCCAGAGGCGGTTCCAGCTGATACCGGTGCGCCGCTGCACCTGGGCCAGGAACTCGTAGGCGGCTGCCTGGCCGAAGAAGGTGGCGTTACTGTCGAGCGGCTCGTTGTCGAACGCCAGGACGTCGTGCTGGCCGTCGAACTTGTAGAGGTGGTCTACGAAGTAGTTGGCTTGGGCGGTCGGGTTACCGCGCCCAACGACGAAGTAGTGGCCGATTCGGAGTCCGGCGGCGCGAGCCGCATCCACATGCGCGTGGTAGCTGTTGGCTTCGTATAGGCCGATGTTGTTGCCACTGGCTTTGACGATGACGAACTCAACGCCTTCGTTGCGCGCCTGGTTGTAATTGATGCCGGCCTGGCCGGATGAGACGTCGATACCAAAAGTCAAGGCGTGCTCCCTCTGAGCGGTTGAAGTAAAAAGGCCGTCGTGGTGACGGCCGAAAAGGTTGGGCCTGCTGTTAGGAGTAGGCGGAGAAGCCACCGTCAGTGATCACGGCCAGCTCAATCTCTAGGTAAACGGCCGGGTCAGGGTCGTTGGAGGGCGCTGCCCACAAGAGCGTTGAGTAGGCACTGCTCGGCAACAGGTCAGGCGCGTAGACCGCCAGGTCCACAGTGCCGCCCAGACTCACCGGTCAGCCTGCTTTTCGAACCGTTCGGCGACCCGATCACCGTCGCGGACGAAGCGGGTTCCGGTGGGTGCTGGGATTTGGTCAGTCATTGCAGGCTCCCTCTGAGCTCCGGGTGTACGCGGTATCCAGGTAGGGGTGAACAGCCGGCTGCGCGCTCTTTGTGCAGCACAGCCGGCTGTTCAGGACCGGCAGCACACCAAGGGAGGGGAGCGCGCTGCCGGTCGTTAGCCGGTGGCGCGGATTAATCCGCACCTCTTCCGGCCGGTCTTGAGAAGGGGCTCTGACCCGCACACCTGGTGGCGGTGGCGGCCTTCGCAGGCGGCCGGTGCTCATGGGTGGGGTTGGTGCGGCGTTTGCGGCGTGGGCTGCGGGGGCGGCCGTGGTCACGCAGGATGCCGGTGCGCTGTGCACGGGTCAGAGAGTGTGGGGAGCCCACCGCATCGGTGGCCGGTGCGGGCTGGCGGAATTTGTCAAGGTGAATGAGGCCAGCGTGAGTTTAGGCGGCTAGTTTCGGCGCTTCTTCCTGAGCGGCGGGTTTGTTGATCCAGGCCGCGTC
>NZ_JAXCHV010000024.1:0-51060 GCF_035984795.1 Cryobacterium sp. MP_3.1
ACCGGACAGGCCGGTGTTCCAGTCGTGCAAGTTCGGACCGGTGGGAGAGGATCCCGTCGGTGCGGTGGAGCCACTATCCAGCTCGTCGTCCATACCCCATTCTCTCACGAATCGTAACTATATGCGAGGAAATGTCAGCAAGAACTTGAGCAAATATCGAACTCAGTTCTGGGCCAAAAGGGACGGGCAGCGAGGTTCTCGACACGCTCGACCGACGGGATGGGCGCGTTGTCGAGGACGGGTTGCGGGGTCTCGACAGGGTCGACCGATGGGCGGGGTCGATCGCCCTCGAGGACAGGTTTCAGGGTCTGCTACGACCGGGCCCGACCTGGCGCGCGGTTAGAAGCCCAGCCGACCGAGCTGCTTCGGGTCGCGCTGCCATTCCTTGGCGACCTTGACCCGCAGCGAGAGGAATACCCGCTTGCCGACGAGAGGTTCGATCTGCTTGCGGGCGCGCATGCCGACGTCCTTGAGCCGGCTGCCCGACTTGCCGATGATGATGCCCTTCTGGCTGTCCCGCTCCACGAAGAGGTTGGCGTAGATTTCGACGAGTTCCTGATCGTCTCGTTCGATGATGTCGTCGATGGTCACGGCGATCGAGTGCGGCAGCTCGTCGGTGACGCCCTCGAGCGCCGCCTCGCGGATGTACTCGGAGATGCGCGATTCCAGGCTTTCGTCGGTCACGGCATCCGCCGGGTACAGCGGCGCGTCGCTGAGCGGCAGCAGGCGCAGCAGCTCGCTGCTGAGCACATCGAGCTGGATGCGGCTGGTCGCCGAGATCGGCACGATCGCCTCCCAATCGCGCAGCTGCGAGACCGCGAGAAGCTGGTTGGCGACGCTGGTCTTGGAGGACATGTCGATCTTGGTGACGATCGCCACCTTCTTGGCGCGCGGGAAGTTGTCCAGCTGTTCGTTGATGAACTTGTCGCCGGGGCCGATCGGCTCGTTTGCCGGGATGCACAGGCCGACGACGTCGACGCCGCTGAGCGTCGACTGCACGAGGCTGTTCAACCGCTCACCGAGCAGCGTGCGGGGCCGGTGGATGCCGGGGGTATCGACCAGGATCAGCTGGCCGTTCTTCTGGTGCACGATGCCCCGGATGGCGCGACGGGTGGTCTGCGGCTTCGACGACGTGATCGCCACCTTCTCCCCCACCAGGGCGTTCGTCAGGGTGGACTTGCCCACGTTGGGGCGCCCGACGAAGGATACAAATCCCGCCCGGAAATCAGGTTCTTGTGTCATTGCCGTGTGCTCCTTCGGTGTCCGGCATTCCCAGGAATGCGGACTGTGCGTCTCTCAACGCCTTGTCTGGTTCAACCAGCACTGTGCTGATTCGTTTGCGTCGACCCTCGGTTCGCTCCGCGGTGAGGATCAACCCGCTGGTTCTGGCTTCAGAGCCGGCGACCGGCAACCTGCCGAGCGCCTTGGCCAACAGTCCGCCGACGGAGTCGACCTCGTCATCGTCGAGGTCGAGGTCGAACAGTTCACCGAGTTCGTCGACGGGCAACCGGGCGCTGACCCGGAAACGGCCGTGGCCGAGATCCTCGATCTCGACGACGTCCCGGTCGTACTCGTCAGAGATGTCTCCGACGAGTTCCTCGATCAGGTCCTCGAGCGTGACCAGGCCGGCGATGCCGCCGTACTCGTCGACGACCATGGCCAGGTGGTTCGACTCCAGTTGCATTTGGCGCAGCAGCGCGTCGGCCTTCTTGGACTCCGGCACGAACTGGGCGGGTTTGGCGAGTTCGCCCACCCGCAACGTCTCGAGGTTGCGGGGTCGTTCGTAGACCAGCCTGGACACGTCCCGCAGATACAGGATGCCTGTCACGTCGTCGACTTCGCCGTCGACCACGGGGACTCGGGAATAGCCCTTGCTGAGGAACAGACCCATCGCCGCACCGACGCTGGAGTCGGCGTCAATGGTGACCATGTCGGTGCGCGGGATCATCAGCTCGCGCACGACGGTCTCACTGAACTCGAAGATCGAGTGGATCAGCTCGCGGTCGTCTTCCTCGATCACGTCGAGTTCGGTGGCCTCATCGACCATGCTCAGCAGCTGGTCCTCTGAGGTGAACGTGGCCAGCCGGCTGCGGCCGGGGGTGACCCGGTTGCCGAGGGCGACGAGGGCGTTGGCGACCGGGCCGAGAAGCACCCTGAGGAAGTGCACGAGGACGGCAGTGAGCGTGAGCAGGGTCTGCGGATGCGCCCGGCCGACGCTGCGGGGGCTCGCCCCGACGAGGACGAAGGACACCGCCGTCATCAGCAGGGCCGACAACAGCAGGGCAAGCCAGATCGCGTCGATGGTGGTGGCGAAGACCAGGGTCACCAGCACCGCTGCCGTCGTCTCCGCGATGATGCGCACGAAGTTGATGGCGTTCAGGTGCGCGCCGGTGTCGGCGGCGATCGCGCTCAGGGACCGCTTGGATCGCGCCGTCACGGCGAGCTCGGCGATATCCGCCCTGGACTGGGACATGATCGCCGCATCGACGGCGGCCATCAGCCCGCCGAAAGCGACGAGCAGGATGGCGGCGGCCAGGAACCACCCGACGATCATCGGGGCCGGCGTCGTTCCTGCATGGCGAAGCCGATCAGGATGTCGCGCTGGATGCCGAACATCTCCTTCTCTTCGTCGGGCTCGGCGTGGTCGAAACCGAGCAGGTGCAGCACGCCGTGCGCGGTGAGCAGAAGCAGTTCGTCGAGGGTGCTGTGGCCGGCGGTTTCGGCCTGACCCTGGGCCACCTGCGGGCACAGCACGATGTCGCCGAGCAGACCCGGCGGGGTCTGGGCGTCTTCGGTGCCCGGGCGCAGCTCGTCCATCGGGAAACTCAGGACGTCGGTGGGACCCGGCTCGTCCATCCACTGCACGTGCAGCGCTTCCATGGCGCCCTCGTCAACGAGGACGATGGCCAGTTCGGCGTCGGCGTGCACATGCATGGTGTCCAGCGCGAAGGCGGCGAGGCGCTGGATGGTGGCTTCGTCGACCGGGATGGCCGACTCGTTGTTGATTTCGATGCTCAACTGGATCTCCGTTTCGGGGTGCGATCGCGCGGGTTCCCCTGGTGCGGAGCGCGGGAGGCGAAGTCGCGGGCCTGTTCGCTTTCGTAGCGTTGGGCCTGCTTCTGCGCGTCGTATTCGGTGTAGGCGTCGACGATGCGGCCGACGAGGCTGTGCCGCACGACGTCGGCACTGGTCAGGCGCACGAAGGCGATGTCGTCGATGCCGTCGAGGACCTTGGTGACCAGGCGGAGGCCGCTGGCGCCGGCGGGCAGGTCTACCTGGGTGATGTCGCCGGTGACCACCATCTGGGAGCCGAAGCCGAGGCGGGTGAGGAACATCTTCATCTGCTCCGGGGTGGTGTTCTGGGCTTCGTCCAGCACGATGAACGCCGAGTTGAGGGTGCGGCCGCGCATGTAGGCCAGCGGGGCCACCTCGATGGTGCCGGCCGCGAGGAGCTTGGGCACCAGCTCGGGGTCCATCATCTCGAACAGGGCGTCGTAGAGCGGCCGCAGGTACGGGTCGATCTTGTCGGTCAGGGTGCCGGGCAGGAAGCCGAGCCGTTCGCCGGCTTCGACGGCCGGCCGGGTGAGGATGATCCGGTCGACCTCCTTGCGCTGCAGGGCCTGCACGGCCTTGGCCATGGCGAGGTAGGTCTTGCCGGTGCCGGCCGGGCCGATGCCGAAGACGATGGCGTTCTCGTCGATCGCGTTGACGTAGTCGCTCTGCCCGAGGGTCTTGGGCCGCACGGTGAGGCCGCGCGAGGTGAGGATGGCCTGCCCGAGCACCGTGGAGGGGCTGGAGGTCGCGTCGGCCCCGAGCATCCTCGCGGAGGTGCTCACCTCGGCCTCGCCGAGGTCGGCGCCGGTGCGGAGCAGCAGCTGGAGCTCCTCGATCAACCGCACCACGGTCTCGACGGAGACCGCCGCGCCGGTGAGGGTGACCTCGTTGCCGCGCACGTGCACGACGACGTTGGGGTATTCCTTCTCGATGGTGCTGAGGAACCGGTCCTGCGGGCCGAGCAGGCGCACCATGGCGACGCCGTCCACCAGGAGCTTGCGCACCACGTCGAGCGCACCGCCGTCGGGGGTTTCGGCGTCAGAGGGCAGCAAGCGTGCCCTCCTCAAGAGCGCCGCCGAGGACGTGCGCGTGCACGTGGAAGACGGTTTGACCGGCCGAGGCTCCGGTGTTGAAGACCAGGCGGTACTCACCGGCGCAGTGTTCGTCGGCCACCCGGCCGGCCACGGCGATCAGCTCGGCCAACAGCGCAGGGTCCCCCGCGGCGAGTTCACCGACGTTGCGGTACTGCTGCGACTTCGTGGTCACCACGACGTGCACGGGCGCCTGCGGGGCGATGTCGTTGAACGCGATGATGTCATCGGTTTCCGCGACGATGGTCGCGGGAATTTCGCGCGCGGTAATGCGGCTGAAGATCGTGGGTTCTGCACCGGAGGAAGCCATGGTTCTATCTTAAGCGCTCCTACCAGCGCCCGAGGGTTGCGTTCAGGATGGCGACCGCGGCGGGGCCGGCCGTCGAGGTGCGCAGCACGGTATCGCCCAGGCGCACCCGGCTGGCGCCGGCCTGCTCGAGGATGTCCAGTTCGCTGGGGGCGATGCCGCCCTCCGGCCCGACGACGAGCACGATGTCCCGGTCGTCGGTGGGCACGGCGATCGCGGTCAACCTGAGCTCGGCGGTCGGCTCGAGCAACAGCATCCGGCTGGTCCCAGCGAGCTGGGCCAGCTGCTTGGTACTGGTCAGGGGCAGCACGTCCGGCAGCCACGGCCTGATGGACTGTTTGCTGGCCTCCCGCACGATGGCGGACCAGCGCGCCTGCCCCTTGGCGATCTTGACACCCTCCCAGCGGGCCACCGACCGGGCAGCGGCCCACGGGATGACCCCGTCGACGCCGAGTTCGGTGGCGGCCTGCACGGCGAGTTCGTCGCGGTCGCCCTTGGCCAGGGCCTGTACGAGCAGGATGCGCGGCACGGCCGGCGGCGTCCGGGTCACGGTGTCCACCCTCGCCGTGAGCTCGGTCGGTGCGGCCGACAGGACCGTGACGCCGAGCACCAGGCCGGCGCCGTCGCCCAGCAGCAGGGTCTCGCCCGGGCGCACCCGGCTGACGGTGACGGCGTGCTTGGCCTCGGCCCCGGTGATGCTCACCGTGGCCCCGACCGCGGGGTCCGCGGTGGGCGGGCCGTCGGCGGAGGCGCCGAGGGTCTCTGACAGGAAGAAGTGCGCCATCGAACGTTGTCCTAGCCGAGGAACCTGTCGCGGAGCTTCGCGAACAGGCCCTGCTGGAACTGGCTGAGGGCGGGAGCCGGAACCTTGTGCCTGGCGGCGAAGGCCTCGATCAGTTCCCGCTCCTTGTGGTCGAGCTTGGTGGGGGTGAGCACCTGCACGCCGACCCGCAGGTCGCCGCGGCCGTTGCCGCGGAGCCTCGTGACGCCGCGGTCCTTGACCGTGAGGATCTCGCCGGCCTGTACGCCGGGGCGCAGTTCCACTTCGATGTCACCGTCGAGGGCCTTCACCGTGGCCGTCGCTCCGAGGATCGCGTCGGTCATCGGCACCTCGAGGGTGCAGAGCAGGTCGTCACCGTCGCGGCTGAAGACGTCGTGGTGGCGCACCTTCATCTCCAGGTACAGGTCACCGTTCGGGCCACCGGCCGGGCCGGCCTCGCCGCTGCCGGGCATCTGCAGGCGCAGGCCCGTGTCCACGCCGGCGGGGATGTCTACCGGCACGGTGCGGCGGGCGCGCACGCGGCCCTGGCCCTGGCAGGTGACGCACGGGGTGGCGATGATGGTTCCGTAGCCGCGGCAGGAGCCGCAGGGGCTGGAGGTCATCACATTGCCGAGCAGCGAACGAACGGCGCGCTGGATGCTGCCGGTGCCGTGGCAGATGTCGCAGGTGACCGGGGAGGTACCCGGCTGGCAGCAGGTGCCCGAACAGGTGGCACAGACGATCGCCGTGTCCACCTCGATGTCGCGGTGGGTGCCGAAGATGACCTCGTCCAGGTCGAGTTCGACGCGGATGAGGGCATCCTGGCCGCGTTCACGCCGGGAACGGGGGCCACGACTGCCGCCCCCGCCACCGCCGAAGAAGGTCTCGAAGATGTCGCCGAAGTTGCCGGCGTCGAAGCCGCCGCCCTGGCCGTTGCCGGAGCCGCCGCGGTCGTAGTTCTGGCGCTGCTTGGGGTCGCTGAGCACGTCGTACGCGTGCGTGACGGTCTTGAACCGTTCTGACGCCTCGGCGCCGGGGTTCACGTCGGGGTGCAGCTGGCGGGCGAGCTTGCGGTACGCCTTCTTGATTTCGTCGGTGCTGGCGTCGCGGGCGACGCCGAGTGCTTCGTAGTGGTCAGCCAAAGCTGGCTCTCCTTGGGGTTCTGGGGTGGGGAAGTCGGGTCGAGATACGTGTGGGGCGGCTAGTTCTCGCCGAGCAGTCGGGAGAGGTACCGGGCGACGGCGCGCACGGCCGCCATGTTGTTGGAGTAGTCCATCCGGGTCGGGCCGAGCACACCCAGGCGGGCGGCGTCGCCACGGGAGGTGTAGCCGCTGGTGAGCACGGACGTCTCGCCGAGCCCGAACGGTGCGTTCTCCCGGCCGATGCTCACCGAAACGCCGTGCTGGTCTGTGGCCATTTCGCCGAACAGGCGCAACAGCACTACCTGCTCCTCGATGGCCTCGAGGACCGGATAGATGCTCCCGGTGAAGTCTTCCTCGGTGCGCACGAGGTTCGCGGCGCCGGCCATGACCAGGCGGTCCTGCCGGTTCGCTCCGACCTGATCGCGCAGGGTGCCGGTGATGAGATCGACGAGCTCAGTCTGCTCCGGCGATCCCAGGCCGGTCGGGCCGCTGAGGGCCGTGGCGGCGGCCGCCATGCCGAGGCCGCCGACGACGGCGTTCAGCCTGGAGCGCAGCTCGGCAAGGGCTGCTTCCTCGATCGGGCGCGGCAGTTCGACGACCCGTTGCTCGACCCGGCCGGAGTCGGTGATCAGTACCGAGAGCACCCGGGTGTCGCTGAGCGGCACGAGCTCGATGTGGCGCACCGTGGCCCGCGACAACGAGGGGTATTGCACCAGGGCCACCTGATGGGTGAGCTGGGAGAGCAGGCGGACACTGCGGGCGAGGACCTCGTCGAGATCGGCGGACTGGCCCAGGAAGACCTCGATGGCCTGCCGTTGGACGCCCGTGAGCGGACGCAGATCGGCCAGGTGATCCACGAACAGTCGGTAGCCCTTGTCGGTGGGGATGCGCCCCGACGACGTGTGCGGCGCGACGATGAGTTCTTCTTCTTCGAGCAGGGCCATGTCATTGCGGATCGTGGCGGCCGAGACGCCGAAGGCGTGCCGGTCGACGATCGACTTGGATCCGACCGGTTCGCGGGAGGCCACGTAGTCCTGCACGATGACCCGAAGGACTTCGAGGCTGCGGTCTGATACCACTGGACGCTCGCCTCCCTCTCCCGTTTGTGCCGCCGACGGCTGGCACTCTCTTCGTATGACTGCCAATCATAACGCGGGCGTTTGGGATACCCGTTGCTCACGGACGAATTCGCGCAGTACCGTGGTGGCACACGTATCTCCGTGGCGGTATCCACCGCTGTTTTCCACCGCTGTTTTCCGCCGCTGTTTTCCATCGCTGAATCCACTCGCACGTCGAAGGGCATCGTCATGAGCTATTCCAATGGGCCTGGACAACCGACAGGGTCGGGCACCGCTGCTGCGCTGACCCCGGAGCGGGACAAGCTGTGGGCGTCCCTGGCGCACCTGGGCGGTATCCTCTCGTTCCTGCCGGCCCTGATCATCTGGCTGGTCTTCAAGGAACGCGGCCGATTCACCGCCGGCGAGGCCAAGGAGGCGCTCAACTTCCAGATCACGCTGTTGATCGGCTATCTCGCCATCAGCGTGCTCAGCACCATCCTGGGACTTCTCACCTTCGGCCTGCTGGCCGGGCTCGGCTCGCTCACCTGGGTGCTCTGGCTGATCTGCGCGATCTTCTCGGTACTCGGATTTGTCAGCGCCCGCGACGGCCGCCCGTACCGCTACCCGTTCGCTCTGCGCCTGATCAACTAGCGCCTGATCAACTAGCGCCCGATCAGCTAGTTTTCTCACTGCGGGCGCCCGAGACCGGCGCTATTCTGGTGACAGCCCGACCAGCACCATCCTCGCTCCCCCGAGCGCCCACGAAGGAGATTTAATGTCTGAGGCAACGCCTCCCCCCGCCAACCCGTACCAGGCACCCAGCCAGCTGAGCCCGGCCGACGAGAAGCTGTGGGCGACCCTGATCCACATCGGCGGAATCCTCTTCGGCTTCCTGCCCGCCCTGATCGGCTACATCGTGCTCAAGGACCGCGGTCCGTTCATCCGCGCACACGCCGCGACGGCCCTGAACTTCCAGATCACCCTGGCCATCGCCTACCTGGTCGGATCGATTCTCACCGTCATCCTCGTCGGCTTCCTGATCCTGGCCGCCGCCTGGATCCTCAGCATCGTCTTCAGCATCATGGCCGCGATCGCCGCGAACAAGGGCGAGTGGTACACCTACCCGCTGACGATCAAGTTCGTCAGCTGATCCTAAGAACCTGGCCTCACTAGTCGGTAAGCAGTCGGCGCACCACGGCGTCGGCGAGCAGCCGACCGGTGAGGGTCAGTTCGATGTTGCCGCCGATGGCCGCACGAGCGTCGATGAGTTCGTCGGCGATCAGGCCGGCGACCTCTCGACGGCCGAGCGCCGACAACGTCGCCACCGGGATTCCCTCACGGATGCGCGTGAGCAGCAGCACCCGTTCGGTTTCGCGGGTCGCCTCGTCCAGGGTTTCCCGTCCGGCGGCCGGTGAGTGGCCGGCCAGAATGCGGTCGGCGTACGCCGCCGGATGCTTGACGTTCCACCAACGCACCCCACCCACGTGGCTGTGCGCGCCGGGGCCGATACCCCACCAGTCGGCGCTGCGCCAGTAGGACAGGTTGTGCCGGGACCGGTGTTCGGTTCCCCGGGACCAGTTGCTGACCTCGTACCAGCCGTAGCCGGCCTCGGCCAGACGCGCATCCGCGAGTTCGTAGAAGTCGGCCTGCAGGTCTTCATCGGGCTGGACGACCTCGCCCCGGCGGATCTGCCTGGCCAGCTTGGTGCCGTCCTCGACGATGAGTGAGTAGGCGCTGATGTGGTCGGGCTGCTGGCTGATGGCCGCGTCCAGGCTGGCCCGCCAATCCTCGATGGTCTCCCCCGGTGTGCCGTAGATCAGGTCGAGGCTCACGTCCAGGCCCGCCTCGCGCGCCCAGGCCACCACGAGCTGGACCCGTTCGGGATCATGCGTTCTTTCGAGGGTGGCCAGGACCCGCGGTACCGCGGACTGCATGCCGAAGGAAACCCGGGTGAAACCGGCCTGCTTGAGCTGGCGGAGATAGGCCAGGTCGACGGAGTCAGGGTTGGCCTCGGTGGTGATCTCGGCGCCCGGCACGATGCCGAAGGTGTCGCGCACGGCATGCAGCATCCGCACCAGATGGTCTGCGGGCAGCAGCGTGGGGGTGCCACCGCCGAAGAAGACCGTCGCGGCGGGCCGAGCCGGCACACCGGATTCGGCCAGGATGCGGGCTGCGGACTCCACCTCGAGGACCGCCTGGCTGGCGTAGTCGCTCTGCTTCACCCCGCGCAGTTCCGTGGCGGTGTAGGTGTTGAAGTCGCAGTAGCCGCAGCGCACCTTGCAGAACGGTACGTGCAGGTAGACCCCGAAGTCGCGGGTCGAGGCGCCGAGCGCGGCCGAAGCCGGGATGAGGCCATCCAGTGGTGCGGGGTCGCCGACCGGGTGCGGTCCAGCCATCCGGTCAGCCTCGTCCGACGGGGTGCAGGGCGAGCAGGTACTTGCGGGTGTAGCGCTCCTGCTGGACGCGCAGGATGGGCCAGGCCAGCGTGAAGTACCAGGTGCTGGGACGCGAGAAGGAGCGGATGGTGAGCCAGACGGAGTCGTCAGCGCGACGGTCGACGATGAAGCACTCCTCGCCGGTCTGCGGGTGGCCGCGCATGGTTCCGTAGGCGAAGCCGATCTTGTCGGCCTCGTCGATGACGTAGACGACCCGCACCGGTGCGGCGACGGTGAACGGGCCGGTGGGGATGGCCAGCTTGGCGGTCATCCCGTTGCTGATGAACGCGGTGCCGTCCTCGGCGAAGGTGGCCTCGTTCACCGGGTGTTCCTGGTTGGGCGCCGGGGTGCCGTTCTCGGTGAAGACGATGCCGGTGTACTGCACGCCAGTGCCGGCGTCGAGGTCGGTGACGTCGATGCCGCTGCCGCGCTGGATGCCCCAGGTCATCAACGCCGTCGTGGCCACCCGGAACCGTTCCTCGCCGCTGCCCAGGCGCACCGTACGCTCCAGCGGGCGGTGGCCCTTGGGCGGGTAGCGCATCAGGTCGGGGGCCAGGGTGCCGCCGATGGCGGCGTAGGTCACGGCGGCGTCGGTGAAGGTCGAGCGGCGCATGATCGTTACTTCTTTTCCTTCTTGGCCGGCTCGTCGCCGGAGAGCGCGGCGATGAAAGCCTCCTGCGGAACCTCGACCCTGCCGACCATCTTCATGCGCTTCTTGCCTTCCTTCTGCTTCTCCAGCAGCTTGCGTTTGCGGGAGATGTCGCCGCCGTAACACTTGGCGAGGACGTCCTTGCGGATGGCGCTGATCGATTCGCGGGCGATGATGCGGGCTCCGATGGCGGCCTGGATGGGCACGTCGAACTGCTGGCGCGGGATGAGCTTCCGGAGCCGTCCGGTCATCAGTACGCCGTAGTCGTAGGCCTTGTCGCGGTGCACGATGGCGCTGAACGCGTCGACCTGTTCGCCCTGCAGCAGGATGTCGACCTTGACCAGGTCGGCCTCCTGCGAGCCGATGGGCTCGTAGTCGAGGGACGCGTAGCCGGCGGTCTTGCTCTTGAGTTGGTCGAAGAAGTCGAACACGATCTCGCCCAACGGCATCGTGTACCGGATCTCGACCCGGTCCTCACCGAGGTACTCCATGCCGAGCAGGGTGCCGCGGCGACCCTGGCAGAGTTCCATGATCACGCCGACGTAGTCCTTGGGCGCGAGGATCGCGGCCTTGACGATGGGTTCCTCGACGACGGCGATCTTGCCGTTGGGGAACTCGCTCGGGTTGGTGACCGTGACGGTCTTCTTGTCGTCGGTGGTGACCTCGTAGATCACGCTGGGCGCGGTGGTGATCAGGTCGAGGTTGAACTCCCGGTCGATGCGCTCGGTGATGATCTCCAGGTGCAGCAGGCCGAGGAAGCCGCACCGGAAGCCGAAGCCGAGGGCGACGGAGGTTTCGGGCTCGTAGACCAGCGACGCATCCGAGAGCTTGAGCTTGTCGAGCGCTTCGCGCAGCGCCGGGTAGTCGCTGCCGTCGATCGGGTACAGGCCGGAGAACACCATCGGCTTGGGTTCGGTGTAGCCGGGTAGCGCCTCGGTGGCGGGCTTCATCGCGGTGGTGACGGTGTCGCCGACCTTGGACTGGCGCACGTCCTTCACGCCGGTGATCAGGTAGCCGACCTCTCCGACGCCCAGGCCCTTGCTGGGGGTGGGTTCCGGGCTGGTGACGCCGATCTCGAGGATGTCGTGGGTGGCGCGGGTCGACATCATCTGGATCTTCTCGCGCGGGCTGAGGTGCCCGTCGATCATGCGCACGTAGGTGACGACGCCGCGATAGCTGTCGTAGACGGAGTCGAAGATCATGGCGCGGGCCGGCGCGTTCGCGTCGCCGACGGGGGCGGGGATCAGCGAGGTGGCCCGGTCGAGCAGTTCGGACACGCCGACGCCGGTCTTGCCGGAGACCCGCAGCACGTCGTCGGGGCTGCCGCCGATGAGGCTGGCGAGCTCCTTGGCGTACTTGTCCGGGTCGGCGGCCGGCAGGTCGATCTTGTTGAGCACCGGGATGATGGTGAGGTCGTTCTCGAGCGCCAGGTAGAGGTTGGCCAGTGTCTGGGCTTCGATGCCCTGCGCGGCGTCGACGAGCAGGATGGCGCCCTCGCACGCGGCCAGGCTGCGGGAGACCTCGTAGGTGAAGTCGACGTGGCCGGGGGTGTCGATCATGTTCAGCGCGTAGGTCTGACCGTCCATCTCCCACGGCATCCGCACCGCCTGGCTCTTGATGGTGATGCCGCGTTCGCGTTCGATGTCCATCCGGTCCAGGTACTGGGCACGCATGGAACGGTCGTCGACGACGCCGGTGATCTGAAGCATCCGGTCGGCCAGCGTGGACTTGCCGTGGTCGATGTGCGCGATGATGCAGAAGTTACGGATGAACGCGGGGGCGGTGGCGGCCGGTTCCAGCGCCTTGAGAGCTCTCGGTGACATGATGGCCCAATTCTCCCATGCCCCGCAGCATCGGTGTGACCTGCCCGGCCGGCCGTCGGTCATCCATTCGACGGATGACGGAACCAGCGGTCCTGATTAGGCTGGGCGCACCATGTCCAGCCTCGCACTCCGCACCTCCCCGCTCCGCCGGGATCCCATGCCGCCCGCCAGCATCGGCGAGGGTCTTCCGCACTCGGCGCTCACCCCGGTGTTCTCCGGCCTGCGGATCGGCCTGCACGTCCTGATCATCGGGCTGACCGGGCTGGTCATCGTGCGGACCGTGTTGGGGGCGGTGCCGAACCCCGCCGCCGTGGTGAGCCTCTCGCTGCTCTTCCTGGCCAGTTACGTCGGCGGCAGCGAGCTGGCCCGCCGCCGGCCGTGGCGATGGGTCGTGCCGGTCTGGATGGCCGTGCTGCTGGTGGAGTGGCTCGCACTGACCCTGCTGGCACCGGATGCCGCCTTCATCGTCTTCCCGCTGTTCTTCCTGCAGCTGCACGTGCTGCCCCTCAGAGCCGGTATCCCCCTGGTCCTGCTCAGTGTGCTGCTGACGATCTGGGCGATGAGCTTCCACGTGGGCCTGAGCCTGGGCGCCACCCTCGGCCCGCTGGTAGGCGCCGGCGTGGCGGTGGCGGTGGGCCTGGGCTACCGGGCACTGCTGCGCGAGGCCGCCGAACGACAGAACCTGATCGAGGATCTGCTCGCCACCCGCACCGAACTGGCGGCCACCGCACGCGACGCGGGCACCCTCGCCGAGCGGGAACGCCTGGCCAGGGAGATCCACGACACCGTGGCGCAGGGGCTGTCGAGCATCCAGATGCTGCTGCACGCCGTCGAGGGCCGGGTGTCCGATCCGGCGGCCTTGGAGCACCTGCGCCTGGCCAGGGATACCGCGGCAGCCAATCTGCAGGAGACCCGCCGGTTCATCCGGGAGCTCACCCCGCCGGCCCTGGACAGCCAGACGCTGCCGGGCGCACTCGCCAGGCTCGCCTCGTCGGCAGAGCGCACCGCACCGGTCGGCGATCACGCCACCAGGGTCAGCCTGCATGTGACGGGTGACCCGATCGCGCTGCCGATGTCGCTGGAGACGACCCTGCTGCGGATCGCGCAGGGCTCGCTCGCCAACGTCGCCCAACACGCCGGCGCCAACCGCGCCGAGGTCACCCTGAGCTACATGACCGATGAGGTGGCCCTCGACGTCGTCGACGACGGGCGCGGTTTCACCCTCACGGACGCCACCGCGCAGAGCCCCGACTCGTTCGGCCTGGTCGCGATCCGGCAACGCGTCGAAGCGCTCGGCGGCTCCTTCGTCCTGGAGTCCGCGCCGGGCCTGGGCACCGCGGTCGCGGTGCGGTTCCCGATTCGTCAGGCGCTGGCATGATCCGGGTGCTGCTCGCCGACGACCACCCCGTGGTGCGGGCGGGACTGCGCGCCATGCTCGGCGCCGAGCCCGACCTGGAGGTCGAGCTGGAGGCCGGCACGGCGGAGGAGGCCGTGGCCCTGGCCGCCTCCGGCCGGGTCGACGTGGTGCTGATGGACCTGCAGTTCGGTGGTGCGCTGCCCAATACCGACCCGCCCGGCACCCCTATGCAGGGCGCGGAGGCCACCCGGTTGGTCCGGTCCCGGCCCGGCGCCCCGCACGTGCTGATCCTCACCAATTACGACACGGATGCCGACATCCTCGGTGCCATCGAGGCCGGCGCCAGCGGGTACCTGCTCAAGGACGCGCCGCCCGCCGAACTCGTCGCCGCCGTGCGGGCCGCGGCGGCGGGACAGAGCGCACTCGCTCCGGCCATCGTGACCCGGCTGGCCGACCGGTCGCTCGTCCCGGAGGGCCGACTCTCCCCCCGCGAGGTCGAGGTGCTTGCCCTCGTGGCCGCCGGCCGCTCCAACCGGCAGATCGGCCAGGACCTGTTCCTCAGCGAGGCGACGGTGAAGTCGCATCTGGTGCATATCTTCGGCAAGCTCGGCGTCGGCTCGCGGACCTCCGCCGTCGCCAGCGCCCGCGCGTCGGGCACCCTGCGAGGCGCCTGATGCCCAGCGCCGGCTACCGGGTCCCCGTCGTGCTCGTGCACGGGATCCGCACCTCGGCCAGCATGTGGCGACACCAGCTGGAGTGGCTGGCGGCGGCGGGACATCCGGTTGTCGCCGTGGACCTGCCCGGCCACGGCTCGCGCCTGGGCGAGCCGTTCACTCTCGACGGTGCGCTCGGTGCCATCGATGGGGCAGTCGACGCCGTCGATGGGCCGGTGCTGCTCGTCGGGCTGTCGCTCGGCGGCTACTACGCCATCGCCTATGCGGCCAGGAACCCGGACCGGGTGCTCGGCCTGGTGGCCGCCGGGTCGTCGTTCGAACCGGGCGGGCCGGGACTGGCCGCCTATCGGTGGCTCGCCCGGATCATCCACAGGTTCCCGGACCGCGGTCTCTGGCTGCACACCTTCCTGGTCCGGCGGATGCTCCCGCCGGCCGGGGTGCGGGATGTGCTCGACGGCGGCGTGGCCCTGGACGTCATGGACGCGGGCCTCGCTGCGACGGGGCGGTTGTCGCCGTTGGCCGATCTCGGGGCGTTTCCCGGACCGGTCTGGCTGGTCAACGGCGCGTACGATCACTTCCGCCTGCACCAGCGACGGTTCCTCGCGGCTGCGCAGCGAGGCACCCTCGTGACGATTCCCCGGGCCGGCCACCTGGTCAGCCTGCATCGGCCGCACCGGTTTGATACTGTGCTCAGGCGCATCATCACCGAGATCGAGGCCGATCCCGATCAGAACTGGTCCGATTCGGTCAGCCGGCCGGGCAGATAACTGGTATCGTTGCCTGTTGGCTTGCGTGTTGGGTCCCACCCCACACGATTTTCGCCGCACGGTGCCCTCTATCACCGGGCGGCCCATCCGAACAAGAACCTAACGAAAGCGTATAAAACGTGGCAAACATCAAGTCGCAGATCAAGCGGATCCTCACGAACAAGAAGTCGCAGGAGCGCAACAAGGCGGTCAAGAGCGAGTTCAAGACCGCCATCCGGGCCACGCGCCTCGCCGTCACCGCTGGTGACAAGGACAAGGCTGTCGCCAGCCTCGCCGTTGCTTCCAAGAAGCTCGACAAGGCCGTCAGCAAGGGCGTCATCCACCAGAACCAGGCAGCGAACAAGAAGTCCGCTATCGCCAAGGCTGTCAACGCGCTCTAAGCAGCACCGCTCGTCAGTAACACAGATACACCCCCGTCCTCCTGGGCGGGGGTTTTCTGTGGTGCCGCCGGATCCGGCCGGCCCTTTCCGAGGTGCCCGGCCGACGCTATGGTGGCGTCGTGACAAGCGAGCAGACCGGCCCGGTAAAACCGTCCGCCTGGCGCCATCAGGCCCGGTTCCTCGGCGGCGCGTTCGCCGTGGCAGCCGCCGTCATCGCGGTCGGCCTCTGGTCAGCCCCCGCAGTCACCGCATACGAGGGCCTGAACCCCTGGGTGTTCGCGGGGCTGCTCGGCTTCATCCTCGTGTTGACCGGGGCCTGCGTCCTGTTCGCGGCCTCGCTGCCCACCGCTCCCCCCAACACCGCTCCCCCCAACACGGCACCGTCCACCACCGCACCGTCGAACACCGCACCGTCGAACACCGCCCCCGCCGCAACGCTGCCGGCGACCGCACCTGCCGCGCAGCCGGCAGCTCACCCGGCCGCACACGCGGCAGCCCCCCGGCGGGGGCTGACCATCCTCGGGTCGGTGTTCGGCGTCGTCGGCCTCGCGCTGGCCGCTCTCGCGGTGGTGCTCACGGTACTGTTGCCGATGCCCACCCAGCGGATCATGGTGCAGTTCACCGACCTGTATGGCCGGGTCCAGCTGGAATACTGCCCGTCCCTGCCGGCGTCGTTCGCCGCGACGGCATCGCGGGCCGATCTGGCCGGCTCCTCGACCATCCTGCCGGTGAAGGTGAGCGGGGATATCTGCGGCGACCCCGAGTTCACCGATGGGGTGTGGATCTACCTGAACCGCTCCTCGGTCACAGTGTCCGGCCAGCCCTGAGCCGGCCTCGGCCGCTCGGTCCGGGACCGGCCGCCCTCATTCGCCGCGTTTGGCGATGACCGTGACGAGCCGCTCGAGCGCGAAGATCGGGTCTCTGCCCGCACCCTTGACGGCCGCGTCGGTCTCGGCGAGCATCACGATGCACCGGGCCAGACCGTCATCGCTCCAACCGCGCAGATCGCGTTGGGCGCGCTCCACCTGCCAGGGGGCCAGGCTGTAGGTGGCCGCCAGCTGGGCGGAACCGCCGCGCACGCCGAACAATTTCGCCATGGTTCGGACCTTGCTGGCGAAAGCGGCGACGATCGGGACAGGGTCGGCTCCTGACGACAGCGCGTGCCGCAGGGTGACGAGTGCCTCGCCGAGACGCCCGGCGATGGCGGAATCGGCGACCTTGAAAGCGTTGGTCTCGACTCGGCCGCCGTAATAGCGGTCCACCGTGGTCTCGGTGACCTCGGCTCCGGTGTCGGCGATGAGCTGCTGGCAGGCGGCGGAGAGCTCGGCCAGGTCGTCGGAGAACGCCGCCACCAGCGACCGCAATGCGCTCGGGGTGACTCTTTTGCCCGCCGAGCGGAATTCCGCGGTGGCGAAGTCGTGCTTGTCCGAATCCTTCTTGAGCTCGGCGCAGACCACTTCCACGGCGCCGCCCACGCCGCTGCGGATGCTGTCCAGGAGCTTCTTGCCGCGCACGCCGCCGCCGTGGCGCAGCACGACGTAGGTGTCGTCTGCGGGGTTCTGCAGGTAATCGATGGCCTCGGTGAGGAAGGTGTCGCTGCACTTCTCAACGTTGCTCACGCGGATCAGCCGCGGCTCGCCGAACAGCGAGGGGCTGGCCAGGGTGAGCAGCTCACCGGGCGCGTAGCTGTCGGCCTGGATGTCGCTGACCTCGAGGCTGGGGTCTTCCAGCTTGAGGAAGTCCCGCAGCGACCGGATGGCGCGTTCGGCGAGGAACGTCTCGGTGCCAGAGACGAGCACGACGGGAGCCGGGCGCACCTGATGCCAGGCGAGCTGCGGGATCTTCGCCGTGCCGGCCTTGGCGGCCGGTTTGCCGGTTCGTGCCTGTGCGGTTGTTCGTGCGGCCACGCGGCTCCCTTCGCTACCAACCCAGCCTAACCGGCGCCTGTGACCTTCTCCGTCCAGACCACGAGTCCCCGCCGGGCCGTCGGGGCACCGGTACCGGGCGCGACCACCACCATCCCGTCCTCGTCGGTGCGCAGCACGGTGGTTCCCGCCGCGCCGAGGATGTCGAGCACCGACCGGGTGGGGTGTCCATAGCCGTTGTCCGCACCGACCGATACGACTCCGATGCTCGCTTCGATCTCGGCGTAGAGGGCGGCGCTCTGATCGCGAGAGCCGTGATGGGCGACCTTGACCACGTCGACGGCACCGATCTGACCGGCGGCCAGCAGCCCCTTCTGGGCCTCCTCGTCGAGGTCGCCGAGGAAAAGCGACCGGATGCCGCCACCGTGAAACGTCATGCTGACGCTGCCGGGGTTCCCGGTCTGCATGAGGGTCGAGCCGCGGATCGGCCATAGGATCTCCCAGATCAGTGCGCCGAGGGCACCGGTGTCGCCGCGGGCGGTTTCGCGCACGTCGGCCCCGCCGGCCGCCAGTCGGTCGTGCAGCGCCGCATCCTGGCTGTTCTCCGGCCGGCCCACCAGTGCGGTGTCCACCCGGCCGATCACCGCGGCCAGACCGCCGATGTGGTCCAGGTCGTAGTGGGTGAGGACCAGCAGATCGACCCTGTCGATGCCGAGGGTGTCCAGGCAGTCGGCCAGCAGCGCCGGGTCCGGGCCCACGTCGACGAGCGCGACCGACGCACCGTCACGCACGAGCACGGCATCGCCCTGGCCGATGTCGCAGGCGGCGATCTGCCAGGCCGTGGGGAAGACTGCGGCCCGCCCCAGCCCTGTGCCGACCGCGCCTCCGATCGCCCACCCGGCGACCACGCAGACCAAGGTCCCGCTGGCGGTCCGCACCAGCACCGTCATCCGGCCGGAGCCGCGAGAAGCAAGCAGAGTCAGCACGGCGACGGTACAGGCCACGATGAGGACCACTCCGAACGGTCCACCCGGCCAGGGCAGGCTGTGGGAAGGCAAACCGGCGGTCGTGGTCGCGACAGCGGCGATCCAGGTGGCCGGCAGCCAGGCCAGCCACACCAGCGGGGTCGCGAGAACGGGTGCCCAGGGCAGGAGAAGACAGGCGACCAGGCCGGCAACGGTGGCCACCGGCGCGGCGGGGGCTGCGAGCAGGTTCGCCGGCACCCCGTAGACCGGGAGCGTCGGACTGAGCATGACCAGCACCGGCTGGCAGGCCAGCTGAGCGGCGATCGGGATCGAGAGTACCGTGGCGACGGGCGTGGGAAGCCAGCGTCTGAGCCGACGGCTGAGCGGCCCCGCCAGCACCAGCAGCCCGAGGGTGGCCAGCACCGAGAGCGCGAAGCCGTAATTGCGGGCCAGCCAGGGATCGATGATCAGCAGGCAGAGCGAGGCCATGGCCAGGGCAGGGAGCCCTCGCCCTGGCCGACCGAGCGAACCTGACAGCAGAACGATGGTCGCCATGGTCGCGGCCCTCACCACGCTCGGTTCCGGGGTGACGAGCACCACGAAGCCGGCCAGCACGACCAGCCCGCAGACCAGCCGCCACACCCGGCCGAGGCCCAGCGCGGCTGCTGCCACCAGGACGATGGCGAGCACAATGGCGCAATTGGCTCCGGACACCGCGGTGAGGTGGCTGAGCGAGCTCGTCTTCATATCCTGGTCGAGGCTGTCATCCACCGCCGTGGTGTCACCGATCGCCAGCCCGGGCAGCAGGCCGGCTCCGTCACCGGGCAGCTCGGCGGACGCTGTCGCGAACCCCTCGCGAACGGCGTTCGCCCAGGCCAGCCACCACGGCGCGGGGTGTACCGGTTCCGGTGGGGCTCGCCCGAAGATCAGGACGGCGGCCGCGTCACCCGGCTCCGTTGCACCGAGAGTGCCCGTCATCCGGATCCCATCGCCGATGGCGGGGGTCTCAGCGGATGCCGGGGCGAAGACGACGACGGGCACCGACAGGCCGGCCCCGGCTAGGGAAGTCTCCCCCGTGCTCGCCTGACCGGTTGGCTCGCCGATGGAGGTGAGCGTGGCCCGGAACCGCATCTGCACCCCACCCCCGATGGCCGACCGACTGCTCTGCGCCGGCGCCGACCAGACCGTGAGAACCATGGAGGCCTCGCCGTGTCGGGCTGCCACGGCGCGAACGGATTCGGGCAACCGCACGGGCGCCTGCACCGCGACGGACAGCCCGGCCAATGCGGCCGCAGCGCAGCACACCGCCACGGTGGCCAGTACCGGGCGGACGCGCTCCACCAGGAAGCCCGTGCCACGTGCTCGCGACCCGGTCACGAGTGCACCGACGGTCAGCAGGGCGGCGGCGGCCGCTGCCAGGCCGGCCACGAGGGCTGCCTGCGTCGTCGTCGCCACCAGCAGCCCGGCCGACAACCAACATGCCGCGGCCGGCAGTACCAGCCGCAGGTCCACACTGTTCAGGCTTCGCGTCATGCCGTCCTGATTCATACGGTGATCAGGTCCGTGAGCGCAGCGAAGGTCTTCTCGCCGATCCCGGTCACGTTGCGCAGATCGTCGATGCTCGCGAATCTGCCCTCCGCCGCGCGGTAGTCGAGGATGCGCTGGGCCATCACCGGGCCGATCCGAGGCAGCGTGTCGAGGTCCTCCAACGTGGCCGTGTTGAGGTTGACCTTCACCGCTGCACCCCCGTTTGCGGCGCCCGGTGCGCCGCCGGGCGTCCCGGCGCCTCCGGCCTGCGCCCCGGCAGGTGGACCGGGCGCAATCTCGCCGTGCGCCGGAACGTAGAGCTGCTCGCCGTCGGCGACGAGTCTGGCCAGGTTGAGGCCGGCCTCGTCTGCGCTGGGGAGCAGACCGCCAGCGGCGGCGACCACGTCGATGACCCTGGCACCCTCGTGCACTTCGAACAGGCCGGGATGCGCGACGGCACCCAGCACGTGCACAAACACTCCGGGTGCTTCCGCTTCGCCGGTCGGCGCACCGGTGCCGCGCGGGTCGGACTGCGCTCCCGGGGTCGCGCCGGTGGGCGGACCCGCTGTCTGGCTCGCACTCGCGTCGTCCACCCGTGGGTCCGCGCCCGGATTCGCCGGCACCGCAACGCTGTGGCCGACCTGCCCGATGGCGGTCACGGTCACGCTGATGCCCAGCGCCGCGAGCAACAGGACGATGGCCGCGCCCACCCCGATGCGTATCCGGGTGCGGCCGGGGCCGGCCGACCGGGACCCCGGCAGCCCAGAGCGCGCGCGGGACGACGGCGTCAAACTGGCGAACGGGTCAAAATCCATGCGGACAGGCTAAACAGCGCGCCCGCTCGCGCCGGTTCCGTGCGGGGATCTGTGTCGAGGCGACGGTCGGCCGGGCTGTGGAGGAACCCCCGCGGGGCGCCGAGGTTTTGGAGCCGGTCCAGGTTGTGGTGGTTACAGCGCTCCGCCCCGCCTGTGGAGGCGGGGCGCGCAGCCTAAGCGGCGGGCTTGGTGACGATGCTCACCATCCGGGGAGCCCGCACGATCACCTTGATGATCTCGCGGTCGCCGATCGAACGGATCGCCGCGGCCGACGCACGGGCGAGGGCCTCGAGGTCGTCGCTGCTGATCTTCGGGGAAACCTCGAGGCGGTCGCGCACCTTGCCGTCGACCTGCACCACCGCGGTCACCGACTCGGCGACCAGGAGGCTGCGGTCGGGCTTCCGCCACAGGGCGAGCGCGACGCACGGCTCGTAGCCGAGCCGCTCCCACATGTCTTCGGCCGTGTACGGGGAGAACAGGTTCAACGCCATCGCGGTGACCTCGGCGGCTTCGCGCACGGCGGCATCGGCCGGTCCGACACCGGTATCGATCACCTTGCGGGTCGCGTTGACGAGCTCCATCATTCGCGCCACGACGACGTTGAACTTGAACGACTCGATCAGCGAAGGGGCGTCGGCCAGGAACCGGTGGGTGACGCGGCGCAGGGCAACGTCCCCGGTCTTCCACTCCACATCCGGAGCACTGGTGACGTCGCGCGCGACGCGCCAGGCACGGGCCAGGAACTTCGCCGAACCGACCGGGGACACGTCGGCCCAGTCGATGTCGTCTTCGGGCGGGCCGGCGAACGCCATGGTCAGCCGGACGGCGTCGACGCCGTACTTGTCGACCTCCTCGGTGAAGTAGACCAGGTTCCCCTTGCTCTTGGACATCTTCGCACCGTCGAGGATCACCATGCCCTGGTTCAGCAGAGCCGTGAACGGTTCGGTGAAGGTGACGTAGCCGAGGTCGAAGAGCACCTTGGTGATGAAGCGGGCGTAGAGCAGATGCAGGATGGCGTGCTCGACGCCTCCGACGTACTGGTCGACGGGGGCCCACTTGTCGGCTTCCTTCGGGTCGAACGCCTTGGTGTCGTCGGTGGGGTTGAGGAAGCGCAGGAAGTACCAGGAGCTGTCCACGAAGGTGTCCATGGTGTCGGCGTCGCGCTTGGCCGGGGTGCCGTCGATGGGGTTGACGACGTTCACCCAGTCCGCGGCACCGCCGAGCGGGGAAGTGCCCTTGGGCTTGAGGTCGAGGCCGTCAGTGGGCGGCAGCAACACCGGCAGCTGGTCCTCAGGAACCGGGATCTCGGTGCCGTCTTCGCCGTGAATGATCGGGATGGGGGTTCCCCAGTAGCGCTGACGGGAGATCAGCCAGTCGCGCAGGCGGTAGTTCTTGGCCGCCCGCCCGGTGCCGTCGGCCACGAGCTTGTCGATCATCCGCTTGATGGCGTTGGCCTTGGTGAGGCCGTTGAGGGCCCCGGAGTTGACCAGGCGGCCGTCGCCGGTGAGCGCGACGCCGGTCTGGGCGGGGTCGAGGGCGTCGGAGTCGAGGGACGGCAGTTCTTCGGAGCCGTCCAGCATCCCCGGGGTGATCACCGGGATGACACCGGTGACCGGCGCCGTGGTGTCGACGACGACGCGTACCGGCAGGTCGAACCGCAGGGCGAAGTCGAGGTCGCGCTGGTCGTGCGCCGGAACCGACATCACGGCGCCGTGACCGTAGTCGGCCAGCACATAGTCCGCGGCCCAGATCGGCAGGCGCTCACCGTTGGCGGGGTTGATCGCGTACCGTTCGAGGAAGACGCCGGTCTTCTCCCGGTCGGTGGCCTGGCGTTCGATCTCGGTGCTGTTCTGCACCTGCACCAGGTACGCCGCGAAGCGCTCGCGCACCTCGGGTGAGGCGTCGGCGACGAGGTCGGCGGCCAGGTCGGCGTCGGGGGCGACGACCATGAACGTGGCACCGAAGAGGGTGTCCGGGCGGGTCGTGAAGACACTGACCGGTTCCGCGCGGCCTTCGATGGTGAAGTCGACGTCGGCGCCGATGGAGCGGCCGATCCAGTTGCGCTGCATGTTCAGGACCTTGGCCGGCCAGGTGCCCTCGAGCTGGTTGAGGTCATCGAGCAAGCGGTCGGCGTAGTCGGTGATCTTGAAGTACCACTGGGTGAGCTTCTTCTTCACCACGACGGCGCCGCTGCGTTCGCTGGTGCCGTCGGCGAGCACCTGCTCGTTGGCGAGCACGGTCTGGTCGATCGGGTCCCAGTTGACCCAGCTGTCCTTGCGGTAGGCCAGGCCCTTCTTGTACAGCTGCAGGAACAGCCACTGGTTCCACTTGTAGTACTCGGGGTCGCTGGTGTGCAGCTCGCGGGACCAGTCGAAGGATGCCGCGTAGAGCTTCATGCTCTTCTTCTGCTGCGCGATGTTGTCGTAGGTCCAGCCGCGCGGGTCGATGCCGCGCTTGATGGCGGCGTTCTCGGCGGGCAGGCCGAAGGAGTCCCAGCCGATCGGGTGCAGCACGTTGAAGCCCTGCTGGCGCCAGTAGCGAGCGACGATGTCGCCGAGCGCGTACACCTCGGCGTGGCCCATGTGCAGGTCGCCGGACGGGTACGGGAACATGTCCAGCACGTACTTGCGCGGCCGGGTGTCGTCGGGGTCGCTGGTGCGGAACGGCTCCAGCTCGTCCCAGATCGGCGCCCACTTCGCCTGGATGGCGGCGAAGTCGTAGCCGTCTTCGTCCTCGGGGCCGTTGGACATGGTGTCGTGCTCGTGTGCCACGTGACTCTCATTCATTGTGGTGAGGTGGCGTCTACGCGCAGCGAAGTGATCCCGCTGGCGACGCCCAAGCTCCTAGGTTACTAAACCCTGACCATCCGCCGGGTCCGGCGCCGCGGCGGACGCCAGGATCGCGCCGATCAGTGCCCTGGCCTTGATCCGGGTCTCCTCGATCTCCTCGGCGGGCACCGAGAGCGCCGTGATGCCTCCCCCGGTTCCGATCGAGGCGCCCGCCGGGCCGAGCACGATGCTGCGGATGACCATGGCCAGGTCGACGGCGCCGTCGTTGCCGAGGTAGCCGAAGGCCCCCGCGTAGATGCCACGGTCGCCACCTTCGAGCGCGGCGAGGATGCTCATGGCGCTGGCCTTGGGCGCCCCGGTCATCGAACCGGCGGGGAAGGCGGCTTCGATGGTGTCGACCGCGGTCATCCCCGGCGCCAGCTGGGCGACGACGGTGCTGACCAACTGGTGCACGTGCGGGTAGCTCTCGACCTGCAGCAACGACGTCACCGCGACCGTGCCGAGGGCGGCCACCCGGCCGAGGTCGTTGCGCATCAGGTCGACGATCATCAGGTTCTCGGCGCGCTCCTTGTCGCTGGCGAGCAGTTCGATGGCGAGCATCCGGTCGGTGACCGGATCGGGAGATCGAGGCCTGGTGCCCTTGATGGGACGCGTTTGCACCCGACCCCGTGGTGTCACGGAGAGGAATTCCTCCGGCGAGGCGCTCAGCAGCGCATGGGCGCCGAACCTGAGCAGGCCGCCGTGGTGACTCGGGCTGCCCGCGCGCAGCTGCCGGTACACCGTGCCGGGGTCGAAGCTGCCGGCGATGGTGATCTCGTTGGTGAGGCAGAGCTGATACGCGTCGCCAGCTTCGATGCGATCCTGGCAGGCCTCGATCAGGCGGGCGTACTCGCCGGCGTCGTGCCGCCAGCGCACGTCGACGGCCGTGGCGGATGCCGGATGCAGCAGCGGGCGCGCCGGCGCGTCCTGCGGAGCGGCGTCGGGCAGCCGGCTGCTGAGGTCCCGAGAGCTGAGGTCCCGAGAGGTGTGCAGTGCCCACTCCTCGATGGCGTCCGGGGAGAGGTCGGGCCCGCTGGCGGCAAGCAGGGTGACCGTGCGGGCGGCGTGGTCGAAGGCGATGACACGGTCGACGTAGAGCAGTGCGGCATCGGGGGCATTGTCGGCCTGCTCCCCCGCCTCGAGACCGGCGGCGGACACGGCTAGACCGTAGCCGAACCAGCCCATCCAGCCGAGCCGGAAACCGACCTCGTCCGGAGAGGTCCCGTCCGCCGACGTCGCGCGCACGGTGTCCAGGTCGGCCCGCAGGAAGTCGAAGATGGTGCCGGGCGTCGTACGGGCCTCAGTGGCGGCGTCGAGCGGCCGGGAACACGTTACCGTTCCGGTCCGGGCCGACGCGGTGACGAACCGAGAGCGGTCGTGGGCGGCCGCCAGATAGCTCACACCTGCCGTCGCGCCGGTTCCGGCGTCCAGCCAAACGGCATGGCTGGCCTCGCGGTGCAACAGATCGAAGGCCGCGGCCGGGTCGATCCAGTGCGGGAGCCGACGGGAGAACACCGGGTCGGGCGGCATCCGGGCCGGGCGTCGGGTGACGTCCGGTTGCGGAAGGCTGGGTGTCGACGGCATCCCCTCAGCCTAGAGCCGCGGAGATGACTCCCGAAGGTGCAGGCCTGTCCTCCTGGCCCTGTCTACAGCTCGTGGGCGATGAGCGCGATGACGAGGCCCCAGCAGGCACCAGTCAGCAGAGCCAAGGCGATCCTGATGGCACGCGGCCTGAGCCACGGGATAAGTGCGAGAACCAGGGTCATGGCCACCGCGGCAAGGATGCAGGCGGTGATCGCCGTGCCGGTGTCTGCGGGGTACGGGCCCTGCCAGCTGCGGCACCCGCCCCATGGGCACCCGCTGAGTCTGGCGAGAGCGAGCGCGGGCAGACCGACCACGAAAACCAGGGGCATCGCCCAGAGCAGGTGCAGGGCGCTTCGGCGCTGGATCACGATACGGCGGCGGTGCGCACCATCCTGACAGTTTCGCCAGGGTGGGGGCCGCGCATCCTTGTTGCCATGGTCCATGGTCGTGCACACATTCTGCAGGGTCCAGCACCCAGTTCAGGGGATCACGGATCCCCGGCCACGCCCGCACACCACCCGCGCAGGCACACGCTTTAGGCTGGCGAGGTGAACGACGTACTCAACTGGATCCTGGACGCCGTGAGCTCCGTCGACCCCGTCGTGCGCACCCTGCTGGCGGGCGTGGGCATGCTCCTGGAGACGTCGGTGCTGATCGGATTGGTCGTCCCTGGCGACACCATCGTGATCGTGGCCAGCACGGCCGTGGAGGGACCCGTCGAATACGTCGGCTTGGTGCTGGCGGTCATCCTGGGCGCACTGGCCGGTGAGAGCATCGGTTTTTGTCTGGGGCGCCGATTCGGCCCGTGGATCCGGCTCAGCTGGCTCGGCCGGCGCATCGGTGAGAAGAACTGGGCGGCCGCGGAGCGCTACCTGGCAAGGCGCGGCGGGATCGCGGTATTCCTCTCGCGGTTCCTGCCGGTGCTGCACTCGGTCATCCCGCTCACCGTGGGCATGAGCACCATGCGGTATCGCACCTTCCTCACCTGGACCGTGCCGGCCTGTGTGCTCTGGACCCTGGCCTACGTGAGTGTGGGCGCCGCCGCGGCCGAGGGATACCGCAGCATTTCAGACCAGCTGCACTTCGCGGGGTACCTGTTCGTCGGCGCGATCGCTGCCTTCGGCGTGGTTGTGGTCCTCGTCAAGCGCTGGCTGAAGCGCCGGGAGGCCAGATTCATGGAACGAGAGCTTCCCCCGGAGTAGAGTCCAGCTTCAGGCCGGATCCGGCCGTGAGAGTGTAGGTGCTCGTGATCAGCCCGACCGGAACCGGGGTGTGCGAGATGAGCAGGACGGCCCGGCCGGCGTTGGCCGACGCCGACAGGATGTCGCGAATCAGCGCGTCGCCGAGGCCGGTGTCTACGTTGGCCGTGGGCTCATCGACGATGAGGACCGGGAAGTCGGCCAGCAGCGCCCTGGCCAGGGCTATCCGCTGGGCCTGGCCGCCGGAGACGAGGGCCCCGCGCTCGCCCACCCGGGCATCCAAGCCGCCGCGCCGGCGAACCCAGTCGGCGAGCCCGACCCGGGCAAGCACGTCGAGAAGGTCATCGTCGGTGGCGGTGTCCCGCGCGAAGAGCAGGTTCTGCCGTACGGTGTCGTCGAACAGCCACGGTCGTTGCTCGCACAGTCCCACGATCCGCCGCACCTCGGACGGAGCCAGGTCTCTGGCTTCGACGCCGTTGACCCGGTATGACCCTGTGTAGTCGAGGAAACGCACCAAGGTCTGCGCGAGGGTGGTCTTGCCCGCTCCACTGGCCCCCGCCAGGTGGACGCGGTCGCCGGCGTTCAGCCGCAGCGTCACCCCGGCCAGCGCGGGGTGATCTGTTCCCGGCCAGCTGGCGCCCAGCGCCGTGAGCTCAATGAGCGGGTTGCCGGTCTGGGGCACGACGGCGGTCGGCTCCGACGCCTCCCGCAGGGCGACATCCGACGGAATCTCGGCGGGAATCGTCTCGGGCACCGCCGTCGCCACCCGCTCGGCACTGGATCGGACCTGGCGCCAGGCACTGATGGCCGGGGGGATCATGGCGAAGACCTCGAACACTGCCATGGGAATCAGCACGACCACGGCGAGGGCGGGGCCGGACACGCCGCCGGAGCCCAGGGCCGGGATTGCCGCGATGAGTGCGAGCACGGTCGCGGCGCCGGCGCACAGTGAGATCACGGCGGCCTGCACTCCGGCTCCCGTTGAGCTGCGGAGCGACGCCGTCCGCAGCCTGTTCTCCACCGCTGCGAGGGCGGTCAGTCGGGTCTCGAGGGCGCCGAAGGCCGTGAGCACGTCGAGGTTCTCGACGACCTCGAGCACCTCGTCGGCCAGGGCGCCTCGAAGCGGCGCCAGGTCGCGTTCGGAGCGGGCCGACAGCGCCGCTGTCGCGAGGGTGCCGACGATGCCGGCCACGATCAGGCACACCATCAGGGTGAGCCCCGCCGACGGCAGCACCCACCAGACCCCGACGACGCTGAGAACGGCCACCAGGCCCGAGGTGGCCAGGGGCTGCACGACCCGCAGCGGCAGGTCCTGCAGGTCGTCGACATCGCGCACCAGCCGGGTCAGCAGGTCGCCCCTCCTGGTGCCGGCGAGTCCGGCCGGGGCCAGGGGCAGCAGACGGGCGAAGATGCCCAGCCGCAGATCTCCAAGCTGGCGGAACGCCGCATCGTGGCTGAGCAGTCGCTCCAGATAGCGGAGCGCCGCGCGGGACAGGGCGAACGCGCGTACTCCGACGACGGCCAGGCCGAGGAACAGGATCGGCGGCATTTCGGCGGCGCGGGTGATGAGCCACGCCGAGCAGGCCAGGAGCGCCACCGCACTGGCGGCGCTGCCCACCCCGGCCGCGAGGCCGGGCAGGCTGCGGCGTGCCGGCGGTTGGGCGAGTCTGAGCACGGCCCAGGTGGCCGTTGACACACCGAGGGTGACGGGAGAACGTCGATCAGACATGGGCGACCTCGTTCAGGTGGACGACGTGGTCGGCGGCGGAGACGAAGGCCGGGCGATGACTCACGACGATGACGATGCGGCCCTGGCCGGCCAACCGGCGCAGTCCCTCGATGAGGGCCTGCTCGGCGATCGTGTCGAGAGCCGAACTCGGCTCGTCGAGCACGAGGACCGGACAGTCCAGGGAGATGCATCGGTAGATGGCCCTCGCAGCGGCGACCCTCTGGGCTTGACCGCCGGACAGTCCCGCCCCGTTGACACCCAGGCGCAGTTCGGGATCCAGATCGCCGGCGCCCGCCCACCGCAGTGCGGTGGTGACCAGGGCGTCATCGGTGGCGTCGGCGCCGAGGGCGACGTTGCTCGAGATACTGCCGGAAAACAGGCCGGCGCGTTGCCCGGACCAGGCGAGCCAATGCCGACTGTCGTCGGGGCGCACGGCCCTGGCGCCGAGGAGCAGCCTGCCGTCGTGGGGAATGAAGCCCTGAAGGGCACCGATCAGGGTGGACTTGCCCACGCCGCTCGGCCCGCTGAGCACGCTGAGCTCCCCGGCGGCGAAGTCGGCGCTGAGACCGTCGATAATCGTGGCGTCGCCGCGGCGGATGGTGACCGCGTCGAAGCGGAGGGTGTCGACGCTGTCGGCGTCGTGGGGCGAGGTGGGGACAGCGGTGCCGGCCGTCCCTTCCGAACCGACCCGGGGTGCAGGGGCCGGGAGGTCGTCGTTTTCCAGGATGGCGAAGACCTCTTCGGCCGCGGCGAGGCCGTCGGCCGCGGCATGGAACTGCGCGCCGACCTGGCGCAGCGGCAGGAAGGCCTCCGGCGCCAGCAGCAGCACGAACAGGCCCACACCCAGCAGCAATGACCCGTCGACGAGCCGCAGTCCGATGGACACGGCGATCAGGGCCACCGAGAGACTGCCCGCGAGTTCCAGCGCGAATCCGCTGAGGAACGAGACCCGCAGCACCTTCATGGTGCGGCCCCGGTACTCGTCGGTGAGGTTGCCCAGGCGGGCGGTTTGGCGGCGGTCCCGCCCGAAGATCTTCAGGGTGGCCAGACCGCCGACCACGTCGAGGAAACCCGCCGACAGCCGTTGCAGGGCATCCCATTGCTGACGTTGCACGACCTGGGTGGCCTGGCCGATCAGGATCATGAACACGGGGATGAGCGGAAGCACGATGATCACCGTGATGCCGCTGGCCGGGTCCTGCCAGAGCATCACCAGCACCAGGATCGGCGTGGCGATGGCCGTCAACAGCAGCTGGGGCAGGTACCTCGCGAAGTAGTTGTCGAGTGCGTCCAGACCGCTCGTGACCACTGTCGCAACCCGGGCGGACTGCTGGCCGGCCAGCCAGTCCGGTCCGCGCTCGGCCAGTCGGCGAAGAACCGCGGTGCGCAGCTGACTCTTCACGGCTGCGGCCCCCCGGCTGGCGGCGACCTCGAGCAGCCACACCAGTGTGGCGCGCAGGATGACCACGGCGGCCAGCGCGGCGACGGTGCTGCTGAGCGCCTCCAGCGACTCGCCGCTGACCGCGAGCGTGATGCTCTGGCTCAAGAACCAGGCGAACGCGACGACGGTGAGGGTCTGGGCCAGGCCCAGAACCGCACCGACGAGGAGGAACCACCGGGCCGCGGAGGCATGGGTGAGAAGCCGAGGATCGAGGGGACGCATCCGTTTTAGTGTACGGCGGCTTCGATGTGCGACCGGCTGATCCGCTTGCGGAACACCCAGTAGGTCCACCCCTGGTAGCCCAGGATCACGGGGGCCGCGATCAGCGCGGTCCAGCTCATCACCTGCAGCGTGTACGGGGTGGATGACGCGTTCTCGATGGTCAGGCTGTTGGCCACATCGTTGCTGGCCGGCATCACGTCAGGGAACAGCGACGCGAACAGGGTCAGCACGGCGAAACCGATGGTGACGGCCATCAGGCCGAACGCGGTGCGCTCGTTGCCGCGCAGGTTGGCCAGGTACGCGGTGATCAGGGCCACGGCCGCGACGGCGGCGAGGATGCCGGAGGCGAGGGTGCCGTAGGCGAGCGTTGTCCAGACCAGGAAGGATGCTGCCACGACGATGGTGACCAGCCCCGACTTGATCGCCAGGGCGCGGGCCCGCACCCGGATGTCGCCCTCGGTCTTGGTGGAGACGAAGATCACGCCGTGCGTGAAGAAGAGCAGCAGCGTGGTGAGGCCCGCGAGCAGCGCGTAGGGGTTCAGCAGATCGAAGAAGCTGCCGATGTAGTTGAAGTTCTCGTCCAGCGGCACGCCGCGGACGACGTTGCCGAAGGCCACGCCCCAGAGCAGGGCGGGCACGGCCGAACCGACCACGATCATGGTGTCGAAGGACTTCTTCCACTTCAGCTCGGGCCGCTGGTGCCGGTACTCGAACGACACGCCTCGGGCGATCAGCGCCAACAGGATGAGCAGCAACGCCAGGTAGAAGCCGCTGAACATCGTGGCGTACCACTCGGGGAACGCGGCGAACAGTGAGGCGCCGGCCACGATGACCCAGGTCTCGTTGAGGTCCCAGACCGGGCCGATGGTGTTGATCAGGACGCGGCGGTCGGTGTCGTCCTTGCCGAGGAACGGCAGGGACATGCCCACCCCGAAGTCGAACCCGTCGAGGACGAAGTAGCCGATGAACATCGCGGCGATGATCCAGAACCACAGGATATTGAGTTCCATGGTGAGCTCCTAGTAGACCGTGGTCGTGTGCTTGATTTCGCCGGACACCGGGTCCGGCGCCGGAGCGTCGTCCGGCCCCTTCTGGACCGCCTTGAGGATCAGGCGGAATTCCACCACGGCGAGGGCGCCGTAGAGCAGGGTGAAGGCGATCAGAGAGATGAGGATCTCGAGCCCGCTGACGTTCGGCGAGACACCGTCCGCGGTTTTGAGGAGGCCGAAGACCAGCCACGGTTGCCGGCCCATCTCGGTGAAGACCCAGCCAACGCTCATGGCCAGCAACGACATCGGGAAGGACCAGATCGCGATCTTCCACATCCAGGTCTTCGGGCTCCGTCCCTTGCGGGTGAACCAGAGGCCGGCGACGGCGACGAGGATGTGGGCGATGCCGAGCCCGATCATCCACCGGAACGACCAGTAGGTGACCCAGATGATCGGCGCGTAGTCGCCGGGACCGTAGAGCTGCACGTACTGCTCCTGGAGGTTGTTGATGCCCTCCACCGTGCCGTCGAAGGTGTGCGTGGACAGGAACGACAGCAGGTACGGGATGCGCACGGAGAAGAGTTCACTGACACCGTCGGGGGTGCCGAGGGTGAAGATCGAGAAGGAGGCCTCGGCGCCGGTGGCCGTGTTGTACATGGCCTCGGCCGCCGCCATCTTCATCGGCTGCGCCGCCACCATCGCCAGGCTCAGCTGGTCGCCCATCAGGGTGGTGAGGGCTCCGGAGATGACCATCATCCACAGGCCGAACTTGAGCGCGGGCCGCATGGTCTCGAGGTGTTGATTGCGGGACAGGTGCCAGGCTGCGACCGAGATGATCAGGCCGGCGGAGACCATGAAGCAGGCGAAGATCGTGTGCGGGAAGGCCGCGAGGGCGATCGGGTTGGTGAGCAGCTCGCCGATGCTGGTGAGTTCGGCCCGACCCTTTTCCTCGTTGATCTGGTACGCGACAGGGTTCTGCATGAAGGCGTTGGCGGCAATGATGAAGTACGCCGACGCGATGCTGCCCACCGTGGTGAGCCAGATGGTGGCCAGGTGCAGACCCTTGGGCAGCTTGTCCCAACCGAAGATCCACAGGCCGATGAAAGTGGCCTCCAGGAAGAAAGCGGTGATGCCCTCGAACGCCAGGGGCGCCCCGAAGACGTCGCCGACGAAGCGGGAGTAGTCCGACCAGTTCATGCCGAACTGGAACTCCTGCACGATGCCGGTCACGACGCCCATGGCGAAGTTGATCAAGAAGATCTTGCCGAAGAAGTGGGTCAGCTGGAGGTACATGGCCTTGTTGGTGCGGTACCAGGCGGTCTGGAAGATCGCCACCGTCGTGACCAGGCCGATGGTCAGTGGTACGAACAGGAAGTGGTAGATCGTCGTCAGGCCGAACTGCCAGCGCGACAGGAGTAACGGATCAAGCCACTCGTTCATATGCCCTCCAAGACGGTTTTTCTACGTGTCGTAGAAGACTACTATTCTACGTTCGGTAGAAAGCGCAGTTTCGCTTGGTAAAGTTTCCTCATGGGAAGTCTGGGCGTGCTCGAGCGAATGCTGATGGACCTGCTCTGGTCTGCCGACGCTCCCCTGACCGCCAACGAACTGCGTGATGCTCTGCTCGATCCCGCCGCCACCGGCGCGAAGCCCCTCGCAACGACGACGGTGCTCACCGTGCTGTCGCGCCTGGAGAGCAAGGGCTTCGTCACTCGCGACCGCGATAGCCGGCCGCACGGGTACACGGCAGTGAGTTCTCGGGCGCAGCACACCGCCGAGCTCATGCACGAGGTTCTGGGCACGACGAGCGACCGCACGGCGACTCTGGCCCGGTTCATCGGAAATGTCAGCCCGCAGGAGGCGCAGACCCTGCGCGCCCTGCTTGAGAGCATCGGCCCGTCGCCGGAGTGACGATGGCCGTCATCTCCGGCACGAGCCTGTCGGCCCTGGCCGGGTAGCGCGCCGTGCTCAACACCGCACTGGCCCTGATGGCGCTGGCCGTCCTCCTGGCCTGGCCCGTTCCGATCCTGCTTGCCGGGGCAGACTGGCCGCCTCGCGCGCCCGGCCTGGCCCTCGCCCTGTGGCAGTCGATCGCCTTGGCCGGTGGCATCTCGATGATCGGCTCGTTGCTGGTCTTCGGCCTGATCCCGTTCGGAGCCACCCCCGTGTCGGCCCTCGGCGCCCTCGCCGGGCACGTCGCGGCCGGCACTCTACCCGCCGGGGCCACGCTGGCGGGGGTGATGGCGCTCTGCCTGGCGTTGATCCTCGGCACCCACCTGCTGCTCAACCTCAGTGCCACGTTCATCCGCGCCGAGCGGCAGCGCCGTCGTCACCACACCCTGATCGGACTGCTCAGCGATCCGTTGCCCTTCGATACCGAGGGCACCAGGGTCATCGATCACGCCGCGCCGATCGCGTACTGCCTGCCCGGGGGCACCAGGTCGGCCACGGTGTTGTCCAGGGGTCTGCTGCACCTGCTGGATGCCGACCAGCTGCGTGGCGTCGTGGCGCACGAGCGCGCCCACCTGCGTCAGCAGCACCACGTGGTGTTGCTGGCGTTCAAGTCCTGGCACAGCGCCCTGCCCTGGTTCCCCATCGCCAACCGCGCCGAGAACGCGGTGGCCCTGCTGGTGGAGATGATGGCCGACGACCAGGCCAGGCAGGCTGTCGACGACCGCACCCTGGCCAGGGCGATCGCACTCGTGGGCACCGCCCACCTGGCGGAGGTCTCCGGCACCCAGACGCCGCTCGCGGCCGCGGGCGGCCTCGATGACGTGTCCTCGGCAGACCTGGTCGGGCCGCGGGTGAGCCGTCTGCTGGGCGAGGTCCCCGGGCTGAGCACGGCGGCGCGCACCCTGGTGGTCTCCGCGACCGTCGTCCTGCTCCTGCTGCCGCCGGCGCTGCTGCTGCTCACGACCTGACGCTCGCGGGTCGCCCTCGGAACGGTCCCCCGGGACGGTCCCCCGGGACGGTCCCCCGGGACGGTCCCCCGGGAACGCCTGCGCGGTTAAGCCGCAGCGGCCGGTTCGGGCCTGGCGGCGTCGAGCGGGCCCACCGCCGTGCGGGACTCGCGGAATGCCGCCCGGTACGTGAGCTGCGCGCCCACCGTCACGGCGGCGGCGAGAACGGCCGTGAGAATGAGCCATCCCACCGGCGGTTGCCAACTCGGTGCCAGGAACATGGCCTCGATGCCGCCGTTGACCGTGACCATGTACCGCCGCAGGGTGGAGACGAACGAGAACACCTGCCCGATCGACAAAAGAACAAGCAGGGTGATCACGAACCGTTTCAGGCCCGCGGAAGGCTGTGGCCTCTGATCGGAATCGTCGATCGCCAGACCGCAGGCGACGAGGAGGCACATCATCATGGCCAGCATGTAGCGACCCTGCCAGATGCTGCCGATCGAACTGATCAGGATGGCCTGCGTGATCGCCGGCACCAGCACCATGACCAGGGCCAGGCCGAGAACGGCGAACTTTCCCCGCCGCGATCCCCAGGCCACGGCGGCGACCAGCACGGTCACGATGCCGAAGCTGAACACGATGATGCTGAAGCTGGGCGAGGGTGTGTCGGTCCAACCGAAGAACCCGATCAGCCCGTCACTGAAGTCGAGCGTACGCAGCACCATCGTGAAGAACTCGATGGTCGGGCTGCTGCCGGTGTTGGCGGTGGGGTGCTCGGCGAAGGTGGCCAGGCCGAGGTACCACGCGACCGTCAGTCCGCTGACGAGGCCACATGCTCCGATGGCCACCCAGGCAGCCGGTTGGCGGACCAGACCCGCCACGACACGCGGATTGGCGAACACGAGTGCCGCTCCGACGATGATCAGCACCCAGAGCAGCGAGATGCTTCGTGTGCTCAAGAGGGCCGCGGCCGTGACGACCACCAGTGCTGCCCGTTCCCACAGGAGACGTCGGGAGGCCGGTGTCCGCAGGGTGAGCACCAGGGTGGCGAACAGAGCCCCCGCCGACGCGACTTCGACGCCGTTGGGATTGATCGACCCACCGAGATACAGCACCATCGGCGTCACCGCGACCGCGGCAGCGACGATGACCCATCGGGACCGGGGCAACTGCATCAACTGCATGAACATCACGGCCAGGGCGGCGGCGGACAGTACCGCACTGAGCGCTCGCATCGCATACAACGCCGGTGTCCCGTCAATCACCAGCGTCGGCAGCCCGACGATGGCGTAGTAGGCGGGGCTGTTCAGCCCGGCGGACGTTCCGGTGACCACGATGTCAGTCGGATCGCCCTCGACAGGGCGAACGCAGCCAGCAGAGATATCCGGCCGGAATTTGTAGCAGCTGAGTTCGTGGGCGTGGGCAACGGACCGCGGGACCTCAGCACGAGCCAGCGACAGGTCCTGGTCCCAGGGCACACTCGCGATCTGTCCGCGGGCGACGGCGGCGGCGCGGATCGCATGCGACGCCTCATCGGGTGCTGACATCATCGGCGACGCCAGGGCCCACAGCAGCATCGGGGCCAGGACGACCACAAAACTGGTGACAAAGACCCGCCATCGGCGGCCGGTGCGGTCTAATGGTGCCGATGACGTATCGCTGGTTGCTGCTGTCTTCATGCCGCTGCTGTGTCCGCATCTATTGAACCGTTCGGCGGGGCGACCGCGGACGGGAGGAAAGGAATCGCGGCGGGGTGCCCACGCCGCGGAAAGTTTAGCGCTCGGGTCGGAGCTCCTGGGTATCCGGCAGTCGCACTCCGCGGCCGGTCGCGGTACCGTGCAGATCTTCGGAATCCACGCGGCTTTCCAACTCGCGCAGGCGCAGATCCTGCAATGCAGACATCTCCACGAGAGTGCGGGTCTTGCTTTCCAGATCGGTCAATTCGGCGCTGTGCTGGATACAGACGAGAAACAACACGGCGATGCTCACGAAGAAGACCAGGTTGGTCGGCACATCCACTCCGAAGCGCGCCGCCGCCCAGATGAGAGTGTCCGGGAACACGCTGATGATGAGCGCGAGAAGGCCGGCGATGACCCACCACAGCGCGTGGCGCTCACGCAGGCGTCGTCGGCGTAGCATCTCGATCACAACGCCCAGCGTCGCGAGAGCGGCAAGGACGCCGATGATATAGGTGGAAAAACTCACGGACTCAGGCCTCCGGTCGAAGTGGCAGCGACGGACGAATGAGTGCGAAGCACAGGGCGACGAAGGCCCGGCCGAGGTAGGCGGCGGATCGAAGCGGGTTGTGTGACGGCTGCCCCCCTGCGCGCACCCGCATGATGACAGGCACCTGTTCGATACGGCAGCCGGCACGAGAAGCGATGACAAGGGCCTCGATGGTGTCACCCAGGTACTCCGCCGGATAGTGCGACGCGAACAGTGCGACCGCACGAGGCCCGGAGGCCTTGAACCCGGAGGTCGTATCGGTCAGCGTGGTCCGCGCGGTGCGGCTGAGAATGACGGACAGCACACGCATAGCCCATCGACGGGGTCCGCGTGCCTCGTAGTCGCCGACTCCGGCGAAGCGGGCACCGATGACCAGGTCAGCGTCACCGAGTCGCTCGAGCAGGGCCAGCACGTTCGCCGGATCATGCTGGCCGTCTGAATCGATCTGCACGACATTGTCGAAGCCGTGAGCAATGGCGTACTTGAAGCCCAGTCGCATGGCACCGCCGACCCCGAGGTTGACCGGAAGCTCAGCGACGACGGCACCGGCGCGACGGGCACAGGCCGTCGTCTGGTCGGCCGAACCGTCATTGACCACCAGGCAGTGCACCCCCGGCAGAGCGGAGAAGACTTCACGCACGACGTCACCGACGGACTCTTCCTCGTTGAAGGCCGGCATGACGATCAGGGTACGCGCGAGAACCGAGGACATGTCCTGGGCGAGCCTCACCGGGCTGGCCCCGACGGGCGGGACCGAGACGCTCCCGAGGGAGCGGTCCCCCGGCGTGATCGCCAGGGCGTGCCCGAGGAGAGCGCGGGTGCCCCGGCGGTCCCTGGCCGTGATGGACGCGGGGATGCGGGTCACGGCGTTGAGCCGGGAAGAATAGTGGCGCGAGGCGACCCGCGCCGCACGTTTCCACCCCATGGCGGTCATCCGCTCCGCACACTCCGCGAAGTAGCGCTGCTCTTCGACGAAGCGTGAGCCGTCGTCGGCCTTCCACGAGGAGACGCTGCCGGAGTGCCGGCGATACCGGAAACTCGGCTGGTCGTCGAGCACGAGCGTGCCACCGGCTACGACGATGTCGATGAGCAGGGCGAGATCGAGGGCGACATCGAGGTCGTCCCGGAAGCCGTGTCGGTGCAGACGCGACGTGCGCCACGCGATGGACGGGAAGTAGGTCCAGGCGCCCGCGAGAAGACTCGATGCCAGCCGTTCTCCGGAGATCTGCGTCGCCCCGGCCACGCGTGGCCGATACCAGCCCTTGACCCGATCGGCCAGGGGCAGGACATCCTCGCCGGTGGCGTCCATGACCTGGACCCCCGGCTGAACGAAGTCCGCATCGGGGAATTCCGCGACAAGCTGACGAATTCGGGCCACATAGTTGGGCAGGAGGAGGTCGTCGCATCCGACGATGGTCGTGAAATCCGCGGTGGCCAGTTCGGCGCACTTCTTGAAGTTGCCGCTCACGCCCAGATTGATCTCGTTGCGGAGGTAGACGATGCGGGGATCGTCCAGACCGGCCACCCAGGCTCCCGGGGCGGCATCCGGATACTGATCATCGATCACAACGAGTCGCCAGTTCGGATCCGTCTGCGCCAGAACACTCTCCACCGCGAGCCGGAACAGAGCCGGATCGCCGTAGAACGGCATCATCAGGTCGACGGAAACGGCCTGGATCTCACGAGCGCTCGACGACGTCATGAGCGACCGACGTCTGCGCTCGGTGCGGACGCGGCACGAGCGACGTCAGCGTCGCTGCAAACCGTGTGTTCCAGCGAAGATGTGCTTAACATTCTGATGAGGACTCTCTGGTGACTATCGATCGGATCTCCGGCGGCCCAGGGCCATGTTGCCGCGACGTTCACCCACCAGTCTAACGACGGGAATTCCAACGAGCCGCGCTGACCCGCGAGATGGGGTGATATCGCTGGAGTGTCATCGAGGGGGTGTAGCCGACACAGTGTAATAGAGTACCTAAAAGTACTGAATGGCAACACGCGTTCAGCTGCTGGGGGGAGCGCGCGATTGCCTGTGGGCGGCCACCCGAATCTGACCTCTGAACGCGCTGGCCAACGTAGGGAAACGCTCATGATCCGTCTGCCGAATGTCTCACGGATGAGCGCTCGGCGCTGGACGGGATTCCTCGCGGCGATTATCGCCGTCGTCCTCATTGCCCCGCTTCTGGTGGTCGGCCAGGCGCCGTCCCGCGCGGAAGCCGCCTCGGCCGCCGACTTCAACCCCGGCAACATCATCTCTGACGCACAGTTCTACAACTCGAACACGATGAGCGTCGCGCAGGTGCAGGCGTTCCTCAATTCCAAGGTGCCCTCCTGCCGCTCCGGCTACGTCTGCCTCAAGGACTACCGCGCAGACTCGTCCTATCAGCCGCAACGGGCCGCCGGCTGCGCCGCTTACCCCGGCCCCGCCAATCAGAGCGCTGCGGAGATCATCTGGCAGGTGTCCTCCCTCTGCGGCATCAACCCGCAGGTGATGCTGGTCCTGCTGGAAAAGGAACAGGGACTGGTGAGTGCGACCTCACCCACGTCCGGCATCTACCGCAAGGCGACGGGGTTCGGCTGCCCGGACACCGCCGATTGCGACGCCGTGTACTACGGCTTCTTCAATCAGGTCTACAACGCGGCCTACCAGTACAAGAAGTACCAGGCCACACCGAGCGGACGTAACTTCCAGGCCGGCCGGACGAACACCATCCAGTGGCACCCCAACGCCGGGTGCGGATCGTCACAGGTGTACATCGAGAACCAGGCCACGGCGGGCCTCTACAACTACACCCCGTACCGACCCAACAGTGCCTCGTTGGCCAACATGTACGGCACCGGCGACGGTTGCTCCACCTACGGCAACCGCAACTTCTTCCGTATCTTCACGGACTGGTTCGGCAACACCCAGGGCGGGGGCGACTTCGCACGCACCGAATCGAACGGCACGATCTACCTGCTCTCCGGAACGACGAAGTACGCCGTTCCGTCGATGGACGTCCTGAACGGCCTCGGCGCGCTCGGCCCGTTCCGGATCGTTTCGCAGAGCTACCTCGACAGCTTCTCGACCTCGCCCCTCCTGGCGAGCACCCTGGTGCGTGACGCGGGAAGCGGCGACATCTCCCTCGTCCAGGCCGGTGTGCGGCATCGTTTCACCTCGTGTGAGCTCGTGACCTCGTACGGGTTCGCCTGTGCCGCGGCCGTCAACCTCTCCCCTGCCCAGCTGGCCAAGTTGCCGGTGGGTGGCGAGATGACCAAGTTCTTCGTGGTCAACGATGGAACCGTCTACATGCTGTCGCCGGGCGGCCGCACCGCGATCACCGCGTGGGAGACCGTCATCAGCCTCAACGGAGGCACGGTCCCGTACATCGCCACCATGAGCGCCCAGGCTGCCGCAGCGCTTCCGATCGTCCAGGCGGTGCTGGCACCGATGAGCCTGGCCAAGTCGTCCAGTTCGGCAACCGTCTACTTCATCGACGGGCTTGACCGTAAGCTCCCGATCGCCTCGTTCGGTCTGGCGAGCGAGTTCGGTGCGAACGGCTTCAAAACCGTGCCGCAGTCCCAGCTCGACTCCTACTCCACGGGTGCGGCACTGACGCAGACCGTTCGGTGCGACGGCAAGGCCTACTTCGCGGCCGCCGGCTCGTTGCGCGAGTTGGCGCAGGGCGCGGAAGCGTCAGGCCTGCCGGTCACCGATTTGTCGGCCGACTCGTGCGCCCGGCTGCCCCGGGGCGAGACCATTGCCGGTGCGTTGTTCGTGATCTCGCCGGAAAGCCCCACCGTATACGGGGTCAAGGCCGGCACGGCTCGCGCCGTACCGACCTGGACCACGCTGCTCGCCTTGAACAACGGTTCCGCTCCTCAGATCGTGTGGATTTCGCAGGATGCCCGATCCGCGATCCCGCTCGCGTCCCCGTACCTGCCGGGCGCCTCACTCGTTCGCAGCCCGGGCGACGCCACGATCTACTTCGTTGACGGTGCCACCCGCAAGATCCCGGTGGCTTCGTTCACGACGACGTCGGCGTTCGGCATGAACTCGTGGTCGTACGCGACCGATGCGTCACTGGCCACGTATACCGCGGCCGCCGGAAGCCTGACGCGGGTCGTGCGTTGCGATTCCACGGAGTATTTCGCCGCGGGAGATCGTATCTACCCGCTGGCAGGCGGAGTCACTCATGGAATGCCCGTGACCGATCTGACCGGTGGCACCTGCGCTGTGCTTCCCCAGGGCGGCGGCGCACCCATCGAGCACGTCTTCGTGAAGACCTCCGACAACGGCACGGTGTACGTGGTCGAGGCCGGGACACGACGTCCGCTCGGTTCGTGGGACCAGATCGTGGCGATCAACGGCGGCAAGCAGCCGGTCATCCTGGTGGACGGCCCGGGAACGCTCAACGACATCCCGGTCGGTCCCGCCGTCTAGGGCGCTGAGCACACACCCGAACAAGAAACGGCCCCGTGAAGATCACGGGGCCGTTTCTTGTACACGAAGGCGGTTAGATCAGGCCTTCCTGGGTCAGCCACTCCGTCGCGATGGTGTCGGCGGCGGCCTGGTCGTTCACGCTCTGGGCGTTCAGGGCCATCAGGGTGTCGGTGTCCAGGGCAGCGCTGACGGCGTTCAGGATGTCGGCGGCCGAGTCGTCGACCTTGTCGGAGACGACGGGCACGACGTTGTCCGGCAGGAACAGGTTGTCGGGGTCGTCCAGGGCGATGAGGTTGTTCGAGGTGATGTTGGGATCCGCCGTGTAGATGTTCGCAAGCTGGATCTTGTTGTCGACCAGAGCCTTGACCGTCAGAGGTCCGCCGCTGTCCTCAACCGGGGTGAAGCCGGCGATCTCGATGCCGTACTCCTCCTTGAGAGCGGTCGGTCCATACGGGCGCGTCTCCAGCTCGGAGTTGCCGCCGACGGTGATCGGTTCGGTGACCTCGGACAGCGAAGCGATGTCGGTGAGGCCGTAGGTGTCCGCGAACGCCTGGGTGACGGTCCAGGAGTTCTGGTCGCTGGCCTCGGCCCAGTCGAGCACGGTCAAGCCCTCCGGCAAGGCCGCTTCCAGGGCCGTGTAGACCTCGTCGGCGGTGCCGGTCGGGGCCTCGGCATCCAGGGCCTGCAGCAGGCTGCCGCTGTATTCGGGGAACACGTCGATCGAGCCTGCCTCGATCTCGGGCAGGTACGCCTCGCGCTGGCCGATGCGGAACTGGCGGTCGACCGTGAAACCGCCGTTCTCCAGCGCCTGCGCGTAGATCTCCGCGATGATCTCGTTGGAGTAGTAGTCCTGCGATCCGACGACCAGGGTCTCGGATCCGGCCGAACTCTCCCCCTCGTCCAGAGGATCCCCGGACGCGCACCCTGCAAGGGCTACGACAGCCCCAACCGCGACCGCGCTGACAAGCGCGAGCCGGCCTCGTGTGTTTGTGAACATGCTGTTGTCCTTCCTCAGGTACCGAAGATTCGGTAGATGTTTCACCGTGCGGCCGCGGGGCCGCCGGTGCGAAGCTTGGGAGCTGTGCCGAGGCGCCCGGAGACACCCCGCGGTACAACAAACCGTTGGATCAGCGCGAAGATTCCCTCCAGAGCCAGGGCCAGCAGGATGACGAGGATCGACCCGCCCAGCATCTCGGCATAATCCCTGGTTTTCAACCCCGAGAACAGATATCGACCCAGACCGAGATCGGCCACATAGGCGGCCAGGGTCGCTGTGGCGATCACCTGCAGGGTGGCCGAGCGCAGCCCGCCGATCAACAGGGGCAGGCCGAGGGGCAGTTCGACCTTCCGCACGATCTGCAGTTCGCTCATTCCCACGGCGCGCGCGGCGTCGATGGTGCGCCGGTCGATCGCCTCGAACCCTGTGTACGCGCCGGCCAGGATGGGCGGGATCGCGAGCACCGTGAGGGCCACGTACGGGGCCACGACGCCGATGCCGACCCACAGCGCGACCAGGGTGAGCAGGCCCAGGGTGGGAATGGCCCGCAGTCCGCCCGACGTCGTCACCGCAAGGCCGCGGCCACGGCCGGTGTGACCGATGAGGTAGCCCAGCGGGATCGCGATCGCCGACGCGAACACCAGGGTGACCAGGGAGAAGACGAGGTGCTGTCCGATGCGCAGCGGAATCGCGTTGAGCCCGACGTAATTGGCCGGGTCAAGGATCCAGTCGATGGCGCTGGCGAAGAGGTTCATGCTGCGCTCACCTCGAGAGGAACACTCGGCTTGGGCGGGGCGACCCGTCGGGTCCAGGGCATCAGCAGCCGACCGGCGAGCACCAGCGCACCGTCGAAAAGGAGCGCAAGGGCCACCGTGGCGACGAGGCCGGCGACGATCTCGGCCTGGATTCCGCGCTGGAAACCGTCGGTGAAGAGGCTGCCCAGGCTCTGCACCCCGATCACCGCGCCCACGGTGACCAGGCTGACCGTGCTGACCGCCACGACCCGCATCCCCGCGAGCAGGACCGGGCCGGACAGCGGGAGCTCCACCTGCCAGAACCGCGACCAGGTGGAATAGCCCATCGCGGAGGCCGACTGGCGGACGTCGGCATCCACCGAATCGAGACCGTCGGCGACGACCCGCACCATCAGGGCGATACCGTACAGGGTCAGGGCGATGATCACGTTCACCGGGGACAGCAGGCTGGTGCCGATCACGGCGGGCAGCACGAAGATCAGCGGCAACGAGGGCACCGCGTAGAGCAGGCCGGCGCCGGTGAGGATGATCCCGCGGCTCACCCGGTAGCGCCGGGCGAACCAGCCCAACGGAACGGCGATCACGAAGCAGATCACGATCGGCGGCAGGCTCAGCACCACGTGGTCGAGGGTGCGCGCCCAGATCAGGCCGAGGTTGGCCAGGACCCAGGTCATCGGGCGCCTTCGGGCTTCAGCACACCGGCGAGGCGCCCGTCGCTGTCGACCACCACGTCCTCATTCCCGTGCCGCTCCACGTGCAGCGCCCGCCGGCCCCGATCGGCGCCCACGAAACTGGCGACGAAGTCGTCGGCGGGGTTGGCGAGCAGTTCGGCGGGCGAGCCCACCTGGGCGACGCGGCCGCCGTCCCGCAGGATCACGATCTGGTCTCCCAGCAGGAACGCTTCCTCGATGTCGTGGGTGACGAAGACGACGGTCTTGTCCAGCTCCTTCTGCAGCCGAACCAACTCCTGCTGGAGCTCGGCGCGCACGATGGGGTCAACGGCCCCGAACGGTTCGTCCATCAGCAGGATGTTCGGGTTGACAGCCAACCCCCTGGCCACGCCGACGCGTTGCTGCTGGCCGCCGGAGAGCTGGCTCGGGTATCGGTCGGCCAGCGCGCGGTCCAGCCCGACGGTGTCCAGCATCGCCAGGGCATCCGCTCTGGCTTGACGCTTCGGCGTGCCGCGCAGCAGCGGCACCGTGGCGACGTTGTCGAGGACGGTGCGGTGCGGCAGGAGTCCCGAGTTCTGCATGACGTAGCCGATTCCGCGGCGCAGCTTCACGGGGGGCAGAGTGGCGATGTCCTCGCCGTCGATCTCGACCGAGCCGCTGGTGGGGTCGACCATGCGGTTGATCATCCGCAGCAGGGTGGTCTTGCCCGATCCGGAGGACCCGACGAGCACTGTGGTCTTGTGGGAGGGCAGGACCAGGCTGAAATCCTCGACTGCGAGGGTACCGTCGGGGAAGCGCTTGCTGACGGAACGGAACTCGATCATGGCTGGGCTCAATCCTCGGTGCGGGCTTGACGTCCCTCGCTCCCGCGGATGCGGGGCGACGGAAGCAGGCAAGTGCGGATGACCAGCCAATCATTCTTCGGAGCCGAATCCAAAGCGGATTGCCGTTGTTCGTCGTCAGCGCCACAGGCGATGAGCCGGGCTAGGCGTCCGTCCCGTAGTAGCCGACGAGGTAATCGTGCATGATACGTCGGCACTCTGCGATGAAGCGCTCATCACCCTGGGTGTTCCAGGTGAAGGCGCGAGACAGCAGGGAGTCGGCCATTTCGACGGCGACTTCGAGCCTGAAGATGAGGTCGGGGCCACCGGACAGGCCGAATTCCTCCGACAGGACTCCGGCGATCTGGTTGGCGAAGAATCCCGAATCCAGCTGGTCCGGCCCGGTGGACTGGGCGCGTTCACGATCGGCGAAGTGCAGGATGCGGAATCCGGGCTCGGCGCGATACAGCTCTACGAAGGCCGAGATCCCGCAGTCCACGGCTTCCCACCAGGTTCCCGGCTGGGTCTCCTTGAGGGTGTCGGCGACGCGCTGCCGGAAGCGCTGGACCGCACGCTCGCGCAGTCCCTCGAGGACCGCGACCCGATCGGGGTAGTAGCGGTACACAGTGCCGATCGAGGCTCCCGCACGTTCGGCGACCATGGCCGTCGTGATGCGGTCGAAACCGACCTCGTCGACGACCTCTGCCGCAGCGTCCAGAAGAGCGGTCAACCTGGCGGCACTGCGCTGCTGGATGGGCTCGGTGCGGATCTGCCGCCCCTGTGCGACAGAGTCTCCCCCGAATATGTCGATCAGCGCCACGTGTCCTCCTTGAATATACGTCACAATCTTAGGGCCCCCGACTGACACCCAGACACAGAACACACCCCCCAAACGGAGTGGGAGCGGCTGCCCCGGGCGGGTCGCCGTGGTGGTTCTCCAGCCCGGGATCGTGCCAAGCAGCCCCGCGGCGCATGAGAGACTGAACTGTGTCAAAGTCCCCCGCCACACCGTCCACTCCCCTCAACCCCGTGCGCCTCATGCACCGAGCCGCGCGGATCGAGGATTGGCTTCACGACAAGCGGGAAAAGTTCGCCCGTCGGCGCGGACACCTGCCGGTCGTCATCCCTTACACGGGCTATGGCACCACGGAACGCGTGCGGATTCTCTGCCGCGTCCTGCTGGCAAAACCCGTGAAACCCACCGGCACCACCCCCAAGCGGCGTCGCACCGACCGACGTGACGGGAGCATCCGGGGTTGGCGGAGCTTCACCAGCGTGCCGGTCAACGACGTCACCGTCACCATCGACATCGGCGGCAAGGCCCACCGGGTGCAGGCCGACCGCGGCGGAGTCGTCGACACCGTGATGCAGGTCAACCTCGAGCCGGGCTGGCACACCGCTTCGCTGCACACCCACGCCTCCGGCAGTGTCGACGCTCCGGTCTTCGTGGTCGCCCCGGATGTGCGCACCGGCGTGATCTCCGACGTCGACGACACCGTCATGGTCACCACTCTGCCCCGTCCGCTCCTGGCCGCGTGGAACACCTTCGTCCTCGACGAGCACGCTCGCGTTCCGACGCCGGGCATGGCAGTGCTGCTGGACCGCCTCGCCGATGCGACACCGGGGGCTCCGGTGATCTATCTGTCCACAGGCGCCTGGAATGTGGCGCCGACGCTCAGCCGGTTCCTCTCCCGTAACCTCTACCCGGCCGGGGCGCTGCTGCTCACCGACTGGGGGCCCACCCACGACAGGCTGTTCCGCAGTGGCAAGGAACACAAGCGCGACAATCTGCGCAGGCTGGCGCACGAGTTCCCCGACATGAAGTGGGTCCTCATCGGCGACGACGGTCAGCACGACGAGGCGATTTACAGCGAGTTCCAACAGGACTTCCCGCAGTGCGTCGCCGCGGTGGCCATCCGTCGGCTGTCGCCGAGCGAGGCCGTGCTGGCCGGCCGCAGAGCCAAGGACGCCGTGGAGGCCAAGCCGGATCCGCTCTGGGTCTACGGACCCGACGGCGCGAGCCTGGCGGCCCAGCTGGCCGGCCTCGGACTCATCACGGATCCGGGAGCGCCCGGACCCACCGACTGACCCGTGACCGGGCCGCCCCGGCGGATGCCGACCTGCCGGTCAGGAGAGGATCGGGGCGGTGGAACGACCCGCGAGGAGTCTGTCGAGTCCGCGATTGATCTGGCGTGCCCAGAGCGGTCCGCGGTAGAGAAAGCCGGTGTAGCCCTGCACCAGGGTGGCGCCGGCGTCGAGACGTTCGACGACCTGCTGCGCAGTCTCGACGCCGCCGACCGAGATGACGCACAGCTCGGCCGGCACGCAGGCCCGAATGAGGCGCAGGACGGCCAGCGACCGGTCGTTCAGGGGCGCACCGGACAGTCCGCCGGCGCCGGCCGCGGCCACGATCGCCGGGTCGGTCAACAGATTGTCCCGGCTGACGGTGGTGTTGGTGGCGATGATGCCGGCCAGGCCGAGTTCGACGGTGAGGCCGGCGATGCGGGTCACCTCGTCATCGGTGAGGTCGGGTGCGATCTTCACCAGCAGCGGGGTACCGCCGGCGTGTTCCTGCACCGCGCGCAGCAGTGGGGCGAGCTGATCGAGTTCCTGCAGGCCACGCAGGCCCGGGGTGTTGGGGGAGCTCACGTTGACCACCAGGTAGTCCGCGAGAGGGGCCAGCGCCACGGTGCTGACCAGGTAGTCGGCCGTGGCGTCTTCGACAGCGGTGACTCGGCTCTTGCCGATGTTGATGCCCAGCACCGGACGGTTGGGGGTACGGCGGACCTGACCCAGGCGCGCGACGGCCGCCTCGGCACCGCCGTTGTTGAAGCCCATCCGGTTGATGACGGCGCGGTCGGAGACGAGACGGAACAGGCGCGGTGTGGGGTTGCCGGGCTGGGCGACCGCGGTGAGGGTGCCGACCTCGACGTGCCCGAAGCCGAGCCGGCCGAGCCCGATGACGGCGTGGCCGTCCTTGTCGAACCCCGCCGCGACGCCGAACGGCGAGTCGAAGTGCACGCCGAGGGTGTCCACACCGATGTCGGTGCGCGGGCGGGTGAACCTGTGCACCAGCGGGCCGAGGCCCAGGCGCGGCAGCCACCGGATGACCTCGAAGGCCAGGTGATGAGCCCGCTCGGGGTCGATCCGGGTGAGTACCAGCTTGAAGAGGGTGGGGTACACGGCTACCGTTCAGATTCGGGATCGGATTCCGACGCGGCGGTGTGCTCGGTGCGCAGCTGGCCGATCGCGCTCTCGAAGTCTTCCAACGAATCGAATGCCTGGTAGACGCTGGCGAAGCGCAGGTAGGCCACTTCGTCGAGGTCGCGCAGCGGGGCGAGGATGGCCAGGCCGATGTCGTTGGCCTCGATCTGGGACGCACCGGTCTGACGGATGGTCTCCTCGACCTTCTGCGCGAGCATGGCCAGGTCAGAGTCGGTGACCGGGCGGCCCTGGCAGGCCTTGCGCACGCCGGAGACGATCTTCTCCCGGCTGAACGGTTCGACCACGCCGCTGCGCTTGATGATGTTCAGGCTGGCGGTTTCGGTGGTGCTGAACCGTCGACCGCACTCCGGGCACTGCCGGCGGCGACGGATCGAGAGCCCGTCGTCGCTGGTGCGAGAGTCGATGACACGGGAATCTGGGTGGCGACAGAACGGGCAATACATTGTGCCTACGAGCCTACCGTTCCGCGGCTGTGCTGAATCGGACGCTGACGGCGTCACCGTGGGCGGGCAGTGCCTCTGCGGCGGACAGGGCGAGGATGTGGTCTGCCACGCCCGCGAGGCCGTCCCGGCTGTAGCGCACGACCTGCTGCGGGCGCAGGAAGGTGTACGCGCCGAGGGCCGCGGAGAACCGCGCCTGTCCCCCGGTGGGCAGCACGTGGTTGGAGCCGGCGGCATAGTCGCCGAGGCTGACCGGCGCGTACGGGCCCAGGAAGATGGCGCCGGCGTTGTCGATCTGCCCGAGGACCGCGTCGGGGTCTTCGGTCTGGATTTCGAGGTGCTCCGGACCGAAGGCGTTGCTGAACGCGGCGGCCTGCTCGAGGTCGTCCACGAGCACGATGGCCGATTGGCTGCCGCCCAGCGATGCGGTGACCCGTTCGGCGTGCGTGGTGGTGGTGGCCAGGTCGTTCAGGAGCGCTTCGACGGCTTCGGCGAGCTCGGCGGAGTCCGTGACGAGCACGGCGGCGGCGAGTTCGTCGTGCTCGGCCTGGCTGACCAGGTCTGCGGCGACGAAGGCCGGGTCGGCCGCGGCATCGGCGATCACGAGGATGTCGGTCGGTCCGGCTTCGGAGTCGATCCCGGTGACCCCGCGCACGAGCCGTTTGGCGGCGGCGACGTAGACGTTGCCGGGGCCGGTGACGAGCTGTACGGGGTCGAGGCCGAGGCCGGGCACGCCATAGGCGAAGGCGCCCACGGCGCCGGCGCCGCCCATGGCGTAGATCTCGTCGACGCCGAGAAGGCCGGCGACGGCGAGGATGGTGGGGTGCACTCGCCCATCGAAGTGGCTCTGCGGCGGGGATGCGAGTGCGATGGAGGTGACCCCGGCCACCTGCGCGGGCACCACGTTCATCACGACGCTGGACGGGTAGACGGCCTTGCCGCCGGGAACGTAGAGGCCGACCCGCTGCACGGGGCGCCAGCGCTGCACGATCTCGGCGCCGTCGGCGATCGTGGTGGTCACCAGAGGCGGCACCTGTGCGGCACTGGCCAGGCGCACCCGGCGGATGGTCTCCTCGATCGCGAGGCGGACATCCGGGTCGAGGGCCTCAAGGGCCTCGGCGACGTGGGACGCCGGAACGCGAACGTGCTCGGGGCGCACCCTGTCGAGGCGTTCGGCCTGGTCGAGCAGAGCCTGTTCGCCGCGGGCGCGCACATCATCGATCAGGTCGGCGGCAACGTCGCTGGCGACCGTGACGCTGGTGAGCGCCCGGGGCACCGAGGCCAAAAGTTCGGCCGGAGCAGGCCGCGTTCCTCGAAGGTCAATCGTCTGGATCATGTCGCTCCAGCTTATCCAAGAACGGTGCTCGCACGGGAATAGGCTGATCGGTGAAACGATTGGCACCACTATGAACGAACGCACCACCGCACCGGCAGGTCTCCCCGCCACAGGTCTCCCCCACGCCCCGGCCCTCGACACCGACCCGAACGCGCCCGGCGACCTGGCCGCGTTCAAGAACGCGTTTCGCCGCCATGCGGCCGGCGTCGCGGTCGTGACCGCGCTGGACGCTCAGGGCAAGCCGGTCGGATTCACCGCGACATCCTTGGCGTCCATGTCGGCGGTGCCGCCCCTGGCGACCTTCAACATGGCGAAGTCGGCCAGCTCGTGGCCGGCCATCAACGAGACCGAGCGCGTCGTCATCCACCTGCTCGGACTGCGCAACCGCACCCTGGCCGAGCGGCTGGCCGGACCCAACGCCGAGCGCTTCGTCGGCGATCACTGGCGGGTGGGACCGTACGGCCTGCCCGTTCTCAACAACGTGACGTCGTGGATGGTGGGACGGATCGTGGAGCGAGTGACCGTGCACAACTCTGCTGTCGTCGTCGTGCAGATCGAGGGCGGCGGGCTCGGCGATGACGACGAGGCGCTGATCTACCACGAACGCCAGTACCGGGCGTTGGGCGAAACGCTCTAGCTCATCCGCTTCGATCCGGTGGGTGCCGACCCCGCGGTGGCTAGGCTGCGGCCGGCGCGGTTCACCCGGCCGGGGTTTGAGCGGCTCTGGCGGCGGCCTTGCGTCGCTGTCGTTCCGCCTCGGTCGCGGCAGCCTCCGCCGGGGTGGGCGCGGTCCCACCCAGGTGGGCGGGCTGCCACCAGCGGCCGGCGCCCGGCTCCGGGTAACGCGTCTGCAGGCCGTCCACGAGCTCCTGCAGCACGCCGTGCAGTCGCCGGGTCACCTGCTGCGGGTCGTCCTCGGCGTCTACGCGTACCGGCGTGCCGACCGCGAAGGAGACCGGGGTGCGATAGGCCTCCCGCAGGGACGGCTTGTGGTTCTTCGTGAGCAGCCGGTGGCCACCCCAGACGGCGATGGGCACGATGGGCACCCCGGCCTCCATCGCCATCCGCGCCGCACCGGTCTTCAGGTCGCGCACGGTGAACGACGCGTTCACTCCCCCCTCGGGAAACACCCCGACGAGTTCGCCGGCGTTGAGCGCCCGGACCGCGTCGGCGTAGGCCTGGGCCCCGGCCGTCATGTCGACGTTGATGTGCCGCATCCCGCGCAACAGCCAGCCGACGACGGGCTTGTCGAACGCACCCTTCTTAGCCATGAAGCGGATGTGCCGGCGGTTCTTTCGCCAGGTCATCCACTCCACGAGGGCGAAGTCCGCGTAGCCGAAGTGGGTGATGGCCAGGACCGCCCCACCGGCGTCCGGAAGGTTGGTGAGGCCCGTCGCCGACGGCCTGAGCCTGAATGCTCCGAAAATTGTGCGACCCGCTGCAATCGCCGTGCTGTAGATCGGTTCCCCGCTGCGCCTTCTCATGCCACCAGCGTAGAACAAACGGCTGTCAAACTGCTGGTCACACGGGGGTCATTGGTCCCGCGCCGTGGCCGGCGTGCGGGCGCTGATGGGTGGATGACGGTCGGGCCGGTCGCGCTATCGTGTCGGCATCCGAGCGAAGGCGACCATGACCGAGACAGTGACGAGACAGTGACGACGGGCTGGGGTGACTTCGCCGTGGCCATGGTGGGCGCCGCCGCGGCGCTGGCGGGCCTGGTCATGGTGGCGATCTCGGTGAACATCCGGGAGATCCTCGCGCTGCCCGGGCTGACGGCACGGGCCGCGGCCGCCGTCGGCTCCCTCGTGCTGGTGGTGGTGACCGGCGGCCTGCTTTTGGTGCCCGGCCAGCCCGGTGCGGTCCTGGGCGTCGAGGTGCTCGTCGCCGTCGTTCCGGCGGTCGCCCTGCATACGAACTCGCTCCGCCACCGGGCACGGAACAGCGCGAGTGGGCGGTTCTCCCTCGCCCTCTACCTACCGCTCGCGGCCCTCCAGCTGTTTCCCTTCGCGCTGGGCGCATTGCTCCTCATCGTCACCGGCTCCTCCACCGGCATCTACCTGGTCGCGGCCGGGGTGATCCTCACCGTCATCGGCTCCATGCTCGACGCCTGGGTCCTGATGGTTGAAATCCTCCGCTGACACCCTCGCGAACCGTGAGTTGAGCCCCAGAATCCGGCGGTTTTCGGGGCATTTCTCACAGTTCGCGGAGCCTTCTGCATTGTCAGTGGTTGGTGAGACGATCTCATTATGAGTAACCCCGACCGGGCAGTACCGCCCGCTCCGGATGATGACCACCACTCTCCGGAGTCCGCTCCACCTGGCTCCACCCCCTCCCCTGTCGACCCGACCGAACCCGGGTCGACGGAAACCAGCTCGCCCGAATCCACCGCGACCGAACCTGCCGCAGTCGAACCTGCCGCGACCGAACCTGCCGCAGCCGAACCTGCCGCAGCCGAGCCCGCCGGTTTCGAGCCGTACGTGCCCAATCCGGCGCTGGACGAGTTGGTGTGCTCGGAGCTGGCCCGCCGCACCGAGCTGATCGCGGTCGAGGCCCGCGCCATCGCCATCGCGCAGGCCCGGCAGGCCGAGTTCCTCGTCGCCCT
>NZ_JAXCHV010000025.1:0-48604 GCF_035984795.1 Cryobacterium sp. MP_3.1
CACCCCGAGAGAGGCCCTCCATCAGCTACTCTCGGACCTAGAAAACGGCAGTGTTGCATCGACCGGTTGAATCCACCCCCGGCACACCGGGCGCAGATGTCCGCACGGGCACCAGATGCACCCAGATCACGCCGCAAAACTGAGCATCGGCTGAGGGCGGCCGGGCCGGTTTACACGACCGACACAATGCTGCGCTTGACTAGGGATGTCGGCGCCCGCGAGGGCGCCCCTCGGCGAGCACACAGGCCCGGCGACACCCGGATGCTGCGCATCCACGACATTGGGAGGCACGGATGGACCTGACCACCGTTGCGACCATCACGCAGGCCCGCACCCGCGCCGACCTGGCCGCGCTCGGCGAGACCGTGGTGCCGCTGGCCGGCGGCTCCGAACTCTTCGCCGACCCGCGCATCCACCTCGCCGGCCTCGTCGACCTGCAGACCATGGGCTGGCCCGCGCTGACCACCAGCGCCGACGGACTCGAGATCGCCGCCACCTGCACCCTCGCCGAACTGTCGCGGATGCCCGCCGGGCCCGGCTGGGTCGCCCACCCCATCTTCCACCTGGCCTGCACGGCCCTGTTCGGCTCCTTCAAGATCTGGAACGTCGCCACCGTCGGCGGCAACCTGTGCACCTCGCTGCCCGCGGGCCCGATGATCTGCCTCACCGCCGCCCTCGACGCCGAGGTCCTGATCTGGCACGCCGACGGCACCGACAGCCGGATGCCGGCCCTCGACTTCGTCACCGGCAACACCACCAACGTGCTCGAACCCGGCGACGTGCTGCGCTCCATCCACGTGCCCGCCGTCGCGCTCACTGCCCGCACCGCGTACCGCAAGATCGCCCTGTCCCCCCTCGGCCGCTCCGGCGCCGTACTCATCGGCCGCGTCGACACCGACGGCAGTTTTGTGCTCACCGTGACCGGCGGCACCGTGCGCCCGGTGCAACTGCGCTACCCCGCTCTGCCCGATCCGGCCGCCCTGGCCGCCGACATCGCGGGTATCGACGCCTGGTTCACGGATGCGCACGGCGCCGCCGACTGGCGCCGCGCCATGAGCGGACTGCTCGGCGAGGAAATCCGTCAGGAACTGGTCGCACCGGCCGACCCGCCCAGACCCGGCACCGGCGACGGGAGCCGCGCATGAAGCTGACCGTGAACGGCAACTCGATCGACGCGCCGGCCGCAGCCGGCCAGGCCCTGCGCACCTACCTGCGCCAACAGGAACACTTCGAGGTCAAGAAGGGCTGCGACACCGGCGACTGCGGCGCCTGCTCGGTGCTCGTGGACGGCACCCCGGTGCACTCCTGCATCTACCCGGCCTACCGGGCCGAGGGTCGCGAGGTCACCACCGCCACCGGAATCGGCGGGCCGGAGACCCTGGCCCCGATCCAGCAGCGCTTCATCGACGCGGCCGGTTTCCAATGCGGCTTCTGCACGCCTGGCATGATCGTGACGGCGTCGACCATCCAGGAGCACCAGCTCGACGACCTGCCCCGCCTGCTCAAGGGCAACCTGTGCCGGTGCACGGGCTACCGGGCCATCGACGACGCCATCCGTGACCGGCACACCCCGACCGACGGTGGCTGCGGGCACGACCACGAACAGACCGCTGCCGGCGCCCCGGTCTCCGGTCTCGGCCCGGTGCGCCCCACCAAGCCCCGAACCACCGCGCGCACCTCCGCCACCGACGGCCGCGTCGGCGGCTCGCTCCGCGCCCCCGCCGCCGCCAGGGTGGTCAGCGGACAGGAGCCGTACACCCTCGACGTGGCCGTGCCGGGCCTGCTGCACCTCGCCGTGCTGCGGAGCCCGCACGCACACGCCAGGGTGCTCTCCCTCGACGACAGCGCCGCCCGCGCCCTGCCCGGGGTGCACGCCGTGCTCAGCGCCGCCGACTCCCCCGCCACCCTGTACTCCTCGGCCCGGCACGAGAGCCGGCTCGATGACCCCGACGACAGCCTGGTCCTGGACTCCGTGATGCGGCACCGCGGCCAGCGGGTGGCCGCGGTGGTCGCCGATTCCGTGGCCATCGCGGAGCACGCCTGCCGGTTGCTCGAGGTGGAGTACGAGGTGCTGCCCGCGGTTTTCGACCCCGCCGAAGCGCTACGTCCCGGCGCCCCGCTGGTGCACGGCGAAAAGGATGCGACGATCAGCCGCCTGGCCGACCCGTCCCGGAACCTCGTCGCCGAGCTGCACGGCGAGTATGGCGATGTGACGGCGGCACTGGCCGCCGCGCACACCGTGGTCACCGGAACCTGGCAGACCCAGCGGGTCGCCCACACCCAGCTGGAGACCCACGCCACCATCGGCTGGCTGGAGGACGAACGGCTCGTGCTGCGCACCAGCTCCCAGGTGCCGTTCCTGGTGCAGAAGGAGATCAGCCGCATCTTCGACCTCGATCTCGAGGCCGTGCGGGTGTTCACCGCCCGCGTCGGCGGCGGCTTCGGCGGCAAGCAGGAGATCCTCACCGAGGACATCGTGACCCTTGCGGTGTTGAAGACCGGGCGGCCCGTGCAGTACGAGTTCACCCGCACCGACGAACTCGCCGCTTCCCCCACCCGGCACCCGATGCGGGTCGGCGTCACCTTGGCTGCCACGGGCGACGGCCGCCTCACCGCCCTGACGGTCGACGTGCTCTCCGACACCGGCTCATACGGCAACCACGCCCCCGGCGTCATGTTCCACGGCACCAGCGAGTCCGTCGCGCTGTACAACGTGCCCAACAAGCGGGTGGATGCTCTGGCCGTGTACACGAACAACCCTCCGTCGGGCGCCTTCCGCGGTTACGGGCTCGGCCAGGTCATCTACGGGATCGAGTGCGCCATCGACGAACTCGCCGTCGAGCTGGGCCTGAACCCGTTCGACATCCGCCGGATCAACTCGGTGCGCCCCGGCGACCCTCTCGTGGTGACCCATCAGGAGGGCGACGACATCGGCTTTGCCAGCTACGGCCTGGACCAGTGCCTCGACCTGGCCCAGGCGGCCCTGGCTCGCGGTAATGGGGTGGCCGCCCCGACCGGCGCCACCTGGCGGGTGGGTGAGGGCATGGCGTCGGCGATGATCGCGACGACCCCGCCGCGCGGCCACTTCTCGCAGGCGACCATCACCCTGGACCAGAATGGACGCTACCTGGTGCGGGTGGGCACCGCCGAGTTCGGCAACGGCACCACGACGGTGCACACCCAGATCGCGGCGACGGTGCTGAACACCGCCCCTGACCGCATCGAGATCCGCCAGTCCGACACCGACGCCGCCGGTTACGACACCGGTGCCTTCGGGTCGGCCGGCGTGGTGGTGGCCGGCAAGGCCGTGCACGGCGCGGCGCTCGAGTTGGCCGGCCTGCTGCGCGAGAAAGCGGCCCGACTCACCGGCCGGGCCGCCGGGGACTTCGTGGTGGCGGCCGACGGGCTGCGGGCCGGCGCCGTGTTCGTGCCGCTGGCCGAGCTTTCCGGCGCGGACGGCCTCACCGGAACGGGCCGGGAGGACGGCGCCCGCCGGTCGCTGGCGTTCAACGTGCACGCGTTCCGGGTGGCCGTGAACACCGCCACCGGCGAGGTGAGAATGTTGCAGTCCATCCAGACCGCGGATGCCGGCTTCGTGATGAATCCCGAGCAGTGCCGCGGCCAGATCGAGGGCGGGGTGGCGCAGGCCATCGGCACGGCGCTGTACGAGGAACTCATCCTCGACGGCGCCGGCACCGTTGAGACCAGCGTGCTGCGCAACTATCACATACCGCAGCTGGCGGACCTGCCGGTCACCGAGGTGTACTTCGCGGACACCGCCGACGACCTGGGGCCGTACGGCGCCAAGTCGATGAGCGAGTCGCCGTACAACCCGGTGGCCCCGGCGCTGGCCAACGCGGTGCGCGATGCTCTCGGTATCCGCTCGTATGAGCTGCCGATGTCGCGCGACCGAATCTGGCGTTTGGCCGGGACAGGCGCCCGCGAAACGGCGGGCGCCTGACGAGCCTGGCGCCTGACGAACCGATCGTCGGGCCGCCGGTCGGTCACTCCTCGTCGGACGTCGCTCGACTCGCTGTGATCGGCTTCATCTCCTTGCCGTGCATGGTCACCGCGTAGATCACCAGGACGTCAATGGCGATCATGGTGAGCGACCAGAGCGGGTAGGCGCCGAGGAAGGCGATGTTCACCAGGGCACTGCCGAACGCCAGGATGACCGCGACGACTCGTGCCCACATCTGTCCCGCAAGCAGGGCGACACCGGCGAGGATCACCACGGCGCCCAGGATGGTGTGGACCCAGCCCCAGGTTGTGTAGTCGACCTGCACCACCAGTCCTTCCTGGCCGACGAGGTAGTAGGTGTCCTGGAACAGGGCGACCAGGCCCTGGATGACGTGGAACGCGCCCATCATCAACATCATGACGCCGGCGAAGACTATCCAGCCGGTCCAGCCCGAGGTGCCGTAGTTGTCCATGCTGTTGGCCCCGGTCGTGGTACCCGTTGCCTGCCGTGTGGTGGTCATAGTGGTTCCTCCATTCAATGGACTCGTCGAGCACGCTAATGCGCGGGCGCACTCGTTTCGTCCCCCGAATGGGGTGAGGGCGAGAAGAAAAGCCCCGGTCAGCCCGGAGCGGAATCGGTCTCGTCAGACCGAGGGGTGAATCGGGCCCTGCCGGTCCCGCAGGGGGGCGCCGGATGCCCCGGAGCGGGTCGCCAGAACCTCGGCGAGGATCGACACGGCCGTCTCCGCCGGGCTGCTCGCGCCGAGGTCCAGGCCGATCGGCGAGTGCAGCCTGTCGAGGGCGGCGGCGGACACGCCCGACTCTCGGAGGCGCAGCATCCGCCTTTCGTGGGTGCGCCGGGACCCCATGGCGCCCACGTAGCCGAGGTCGAGGCTCAGGGCCGTGCTGAGCAGCGGCAGGTCGAACTTCTCGTCGTGGGTGAGCACGCACACCACGGTGCGGGCATCGGTGTGGGTGCGGGCGAGGTAGTCGCTCGGCCACTCGACCACGACCTCCGCAGCGGTCGGGAAACGTTCGGGGGTGGCGAACACGGCACGGGCGTCGCACACGGTGACCCGATAGCCCAGCAGGGTCGCGGCGGCCGACAGAGCTTCGGCGAAGTCCACGGCGCCGAAGATCAGACAGCGCGGCGGGGCCTGGGCCACGAGGTAGAGCACCCGGCTGATCGCCCCGTCGCAGTCCACCGAGCCCAGGCCGGTCTCGCCGGCGTTGACAGCGGCGGCCAGCTGGGCCCGGATGCGGCGCACGGCGTCGGCGTCGAGGCCGGCGGACTCCCCGCGGTCGGTCGCACCGTCGGTTGCGCCGTCCGGTGCCAGGATCAGGCCGGCCCCCGTTCCCGCGACGACCAGGGCGAGCCCGGCGGCCTGGCCGGCAGCGGCTCGCTCCAGCTGGACGCGCACGTCCGCGGTCATGGCGTTGCGCCCGGCCGGGGCGATCTCTGCGAGGAACACTTCGACGGTGCCGCCGCAGGACAGCCCGACGGCGAACGCGTCGTCATCGCTCACCCCGAATTCGGTGAGTCGCCCGTGGCCGGTCTCGAGCACCTCCTGGGCGCTGTCGTAGATCGAACCCTCGACGCAGCCGCCGGAGATGCTGCCGAGTACCGCGCCGGAGTCGGTGACCGCCATGGCCGTGCCGAGGGTGCGCGGCGCGCTGCCGAGCACCCGGGTCACCGTCGCCACGGCCACCCGGCGCCCCTCCGCGAGGGCGTCCAGGAGTGCACCGGCGATTTCGAGCACGGTCAGTTGCTCGCGCTCTGGTCCATGCCCATCCGTCGCAGCACCAGGTTCTCGGCGAACTGCGCCACACCGTAGAGCACCATCGAGACGATGGTGATGACCACGACGGACGACCACACCTCGAAGTTCTTCACCTGCGAGACCGCGACGACGATGCCGTAGCCCAGGCCCTGGCCGGTGGCGAGCCACTCGGCCAGCAGGGCGCCGGTGATGGCGCCGGGGATGGAGATCTTGACGGCGGCGAAGAACGACGGCAGCGAGCTGGGCAGCGCCACCTTGCGGAGCGCGGTGAACGGGGTGCCGCCGTACACGGCGATGACGTCGCTGACCTGTGGGGACGCCGACCGGAGGCCGAAGGCGATGTTCACCAGGGCCGGGAAGAGCACCACGATGGCACCGGTCACCACGGCGATGCTCGGTCCGCGGCCGGTGATGAGGATCAGCACCGGGACGAAAGCCACCAGCGGCACGCTGCGCAGCAGCAGGGCGATGGGCATCAGCGCGTGCTCGATGCCCTTCGACAGGGTGAACAGGGTGGCCAGCACCAGCGCGAGGAGGAGCCCGGCGACGAAGCCGAGGAACGCGTCGGTGAGGGTGACACCGAGGTTGGTGAGGATCAGCGTCCGGTTCTCGGCGGCATCCGGCACCGTGAAGAGCCAGTTGAACACATCCAGCGGTCCCTTGGCGATGAACGGCGAGATCCCCAGCAGCAGGATCAGGCCCTGCCAGGCGACGAGGACGATGACGAGCGTCAGCAGGCCCGTGGCCAGGGCCCGGCCGATGTAGGCGCCGATTCCGCGCGCCTGCGTCCCGCTGCTCTTGGTGAGGACAGCTGCTTGAACGACGATGGCCTCGGCAACATGGGTTTGGGCGCTCATGAGCTGCTCCGTCCGGTGGTCCAGGGGGTGGCGAAACGGGAGATCAGCGCGAAGAGCAGGTAGCCGATGCCGGCCAGCAGACCCGCGACGAGGGCGAGGCTCCAGACCCGTTCCACGTTCGCGGCGTTGCCGGCGGCGAGCATGGCCAGGCCGAGGCCCCGCTCGGCGCCGCCGAGGTATTCCCCGAGGATGGCGCCGAGCAGCGCGGCCGGAGCCGCGATCTGCAGGGCGTTCAGCACGCTGGGCAGCCCGGCGATCAGCCTGACCTTCCGCAGCTGGGTGAACTTGGTGCCGCCGTACACGGTGACGAGGTCGAGACTGGCCGTGTCGGCGGCCTTGAGCCCCACCAACGAGCCGACCACGGTGGTGAAGAACACCGACATGGCGGCCAGGAAGATCGCGGTGCCGGACGGGTCGCCGCGCGGCGGGCCGATCACGGTATAGGCGATCGGGCCGATCGCCACGATCGGCACGCAGTAGGTGATCACGGCGATCTGCAGCGCGATCTTCTCGATGCGCGGCAGCACCAGGACCAGGCCGGCCAGCAGCAGCGCCAGGCCGTTGCCCCAGAGGAACCCGATCGCCGCTTCGCTGAGGGTCATGGTGATGTGCGGCAGGTAGAAGCCGATGCCGTCCCCGGCGAACTGACGGAACACCTCGGCCGGGGTGGGGATGGCGCCGCCGGGCACCGAGCCGGCGTTCTGGAAGATGGTGAGCGCGCTGATCCACCACAGGGCCACCACGACGATCACGCCGAGAAGTCCGGAGGCCCAACCGGGCAGACCGCGGCTGACCGGCATCAGTGCGCCCCGGCGGCGGCCGGGGTGTCGGCGCCGAAGAGCAGTTCGGACGCCCGGTCGTGCAGGGCATGGAATTCGGGGCTGCGCATCATCTCGGGCAGACGCGGGCGGGGCAGGTCGATCTCGATGACCTCCTTGACGCGGCCGGGCCGCGGACTCATCACGGCCACCTGGTCGCTGAGGAAGATCGCCTCGGAGATCCCGTGGGTGACCATCAGGGTCGTCGCGGGCTTCTCGGTCCAGATGCGCAGCAGTTCGATGTTGAGACGCTGCCGGGTCATGTCGTCGAGGGCACCGAACGGTTCGTCGAGCAGCAGCACCGACGGCTTGAGCACGAGGGAACGGGCGATCGAGACGCGCTGGCGCATCCCGCCGGACAGCTGGGCCGGCTTGGCCTTCTCGAATCCGGCAAGGCCGACGAGCTGGATGAGTTCGGTGACGTAGTCCTCGTCGACGGGCATCCTGGCGACCTCGAACGGAAGCTTGATGTTGCTCCGCACACTCCGCCAGGGCAGCAGGGCGGAGTCCTGGAAGGCGATGCCGAGTTCGTGGCCGCTGCGGAGTTCCGCGGGGCTCTTGCCGTCCACCCGGGTCGTGCCGCTGGTCGGGTTCTCCAGGCCGGCGAGGATCCGCAGGATCGTGGATTTGCCGCAGCCGGAGGGGCCGAGCAGCGACAGGAAGCTGCCCTTGTCGGTGTGCAGGTTCGCGTTGTCGAGCGCGACAACCTCGCTGCGACCGACCGAGAAGGTCTTGTGCAGCGCTTCAATGTGTAGGCCGGTTCCCGAAGCGGTGGCGGGGAGACCGGTGTCGATCGTGCTCACGTCGTACATTCCTTACTGGGCGTCGTCGGATGCCGGTAGTTCAGTATCGCCGACGGCACCCGCCTCGGTGAGACGGGTGCCGCGACGAGAGTTGTGCTGCGGGTGGCTACTTGCTGTAGGCGATGAGGTCGGGGTTCTCCTCGTACACCTCGGCCAGCAGGCTCATGTCGAACAGGGTGGCGGCGTCGATGTCGATACCGGCGGCCTTGAGCGTGGCGACGGACTCCTTCTGCAGCGCGTCGCTGATGGTGAACAGCCCGTTGGCCTCGGTGTCAGGGCTGACGACGAGGTCGGTGGCCTGGATCTCCGCCTGTCGGGTCTCCTTCTCCATGGTCAGTCCGAGGTCCTTGCCGTAGGTGTCGACGGTGAGCTTCGCGGCGGCGGCGGGATCGTTGATCGCGTCGGCCCAGCCCTTGATCTCGGCGACCAGCAGGGCCTTGAGCATCTCGCGGTCGTTGGCGATCGCATCCTCGGAGGCCGTGAACGTCTCGGCGACGAACGGCAGGCCGTTGTCGGCCAGCGGCAGGTTCACCGGTTCCAGACCGGCCAGCTCGGCGTCGATCGACTCGTTGGTGAGGTACGCGAACCAGCCGTCGACCTCGCCGTTGAAGAGCGGGGTCGGGTCGTACTCGACCGGGACGACGGTGATCGTGGACGGGTCGATCTCATTGACCTTGAGGAAGGCGTCCCACAGGCTCTGGTTGCTGGCCTGGACGCCGATGGTCTTGCCCGCAAGGTCGTCGAGGGTGGCGATGTTGCCCACGCCGGCGAGCGAGAGGATGGTGAACGGGTTCTTCTGGTACGTCGCGCCGATGATCTTCAGCGGTGCGCCCTCCTCGGCGATGACGGTGCCCGTGGAGATGGCGTTGCCGACGCCGAGATCGACATTGCCGGAGATGACGCCGGCCTCGGCCGACGCCGGGCCGGGGATCAGGTCGACGGAGTCGAAGCCCGCCTCGGCGAAGTAGCCGGCATCCTCGGCCACGAACTCGCCCATGAACTCGGCGTTCTTGATCCAGGACAGCTGGATGCTTGCCTCGCCGAACGAGGCTGCGTCTCCGGAGCCCGACTCGGCGGAGCCGGCGTCGCCGGCGCAGGAGGACAGCAGCAGGGTGAGTGCGGCGGCCACGGCGACGCCGGTGCCGACGCGCTTGGCCGAGCGACGGGTGAACGGGGAAACTGGGGCTTGCGTCATGACGCGGTCCTCTCGATGGTGCTCGGGGGTTGCCGTGGAACTCAACGGCGTGCTGGGGCGGAATGCCTGAATGCTGAATGGAATGTGCTGCTGGTGTGACTGCTGCGTTGCTGGGGTGATCAAGGTGTTTCAACGCACCGCATCCGCTGCAACAGATGTTCGGATCTCTCGAACACTAGGTGCTGCGTGTGACGCCGCGAAGACCGAATCATTTCCGGCTCATTACGTCCGAAAAGTCGTGCTGGAACACTGGATTCCTCCCCGAGTGGTCCCGGAACCCTGGCGTGATAGCGTCACGGAGTTCACCCAGAAAGGAACCCCAATGTCTTCCGCTATCGTACCGAGCATCGCGTTCGTCGCCGGCCTGCCCAAGGCCGAACTGCACCTGCACCTCGAGGGCACCCTCGAACCCGAACTCAAACTCGAGCTGGCCCGACGCAACGGCGTGGACATCGGCCAGAGCACGGTGGAGCAGGTGCGCGCCACCTATGAGTTCGACTCGCTCGCCAGCTTCCTCGGCGTCTACTACCCCGCGATGGACGTGCTCGTCACCGAGGCCGACTTCTACGACCTCGCAACCGCGTATTTCCGCCGCGCCGCCGCCGACGGGGTGCGGCGGGTGGAGGCGTTCTTCGACCCGCAGGCGCACACCTCGCGGGGCATCCCCATCGAAACCGTCATCCTCGGTTACCACAGGGCCGCCGTGGATGCCGCCGGTCTGGGCGTCTCCGCGGAGCTGATCCTCTGCTTCCTGCGCGACTTCACCGCCGAGAGCGCACTGGAGACCCTGCAGTCCGCACTCCCCTATCTGGACAGGTTCATCGGTGTCGGCCTCGACTCCGACGAGCGCGGCAACCCGCCGGCGAAGTTCGCCGAGGTCTTCGCGCTGGCCAGGGCGAACGGCCTCAAGCTCACCATGCACTGCGACATCGACCAGGTCGGCAGCATCGAGAATATCCGCCAGGTACTCGAGGAGATCCAGGTAGACCGCATCGACCACGGCACCAATATCGTCGAGAACCCGGAACTGGTCACCCTGGTGCGGGAGCGCGGTCTGGGCCTGACCTGCTGTCCTGTGTCGAACAGCTTCGTCACGGCAGACATGAAGGCCGTCGAAATGGTGGCCCTGCTGCACTTCGGCGTCCTGGTCACCGTCAACTCCGACGATCCCGCGTACTTCGGCGCCTACGTGGCCGACAACTACCTGGCGCTGGCCGAGAAGGCCGGGCTGGACACCGACGAGCTGGTGCAGTTGGCCAAGAACTCCTTCCAAGCCTCTTGGCTGCCCGACGCCGAGAAGCAGGCCTATCTGGCGGAAATCGACGCGTACGTCGCAGGGTACCCGGCCGCCTGACCTGCTGGGCACCGTCGGTGTTTCATCACCGGGAATGTCGTGTGTCCGACAGGTTTCGGAACCCCGGAACGAGGCCGGAACGACTTCACTAGGGTGAGCGGTGAGCCACCGAACGGGGCCGCTGGAGTCGTTTCGGACCGGCACAGAACCGAGAAGGAGAACCGATGTACGACCTGGTCATCCGCTCGGCTCACGTGCTCACCGAGCAGGGTTTCATCCCGGCCGCCGTCGCGATCGCGGGCGGCGTCATCCGTGCGATCGCGCCGGTGGATGCGCCGCTGGCGGCCCGGCAGGACGTCACCCTCCCGGTCGGCCAGGTGCTGCAGCCGGGCATCGTGGACACCCACGTGCACGTCAACGAACCCGGCCGCACCGACTGGGAGGGCTTCGCGAGTGCCACCCGAGCGGCCGCGGCCGGCGGTGTGACCACGATCATCGACATGCCGCTGAACAGCATCCCGCCCACCACGACGGTGCCGGCTCTCGAGCTCAAGCGCGCCGCGGCCGCGCCCCAAGCCACGGTCGATGTGGGCTTCTGGGGCGGGGCGATTCCGGGCAACCTCGGTTCGCTTCGGCCGCTGCACGACGCGGGGGTCTTCGGCTTCAAGGCCTTCCTCTCACCCTCCGGCGTCGACGAGTTCCCGCACCTCTCCTCGGAGCAACTCGAGACCGCTGCGACCGAGATCGCCGGATTCGGCGGACTGCTCGTGGTGCATGCCGAAGACCCGTCCGTGCTCGAACGCGCCGAGAACGCCGGCGGCACCGGCTACCGGGACTTCGTCGCCAGCCGACCGGATGCAGCCGAGGACGCCGCGATCGCCCGGGTGATCGACGTCGTCCGACGCACCGGCGTGCGCGCCCACATCCTGCACCTGTCCTCCGCACTGGTGTTGCCCAGACTGGCCGCAGCCCGCGCCGAGGGCCTACCGATCACGGTGGAGACCTGCCCGCACTACCTCAGCTTCGCCGCCGAGAGCATCGCCGACGGCGCCACGGCGTTCAAGTGCTGCCCGCCGATCCGCGGCGAGGACAACCGCGACCTGCTCTGGCAGGGCCTGGCCGACGGTGTCATCGATCTCATAGCCTCCGACCACTCCCCCGCCACCCGGGAGCTCAAGCTCGGCCACGGCGGTGACTTCGGCCTGGCCTGGGGCGGTATTTCCGGCCTGCAGCTGAGCCTGCCCGCCGTGTGGACGGCCGCCAGGGCCCGCGGGCTCACGCTCGAGAAGGTGCTGCGCTGGATGAGCCGCGCCACGGCCGACTTCGTGGGCCTGCCGGCCGGGCGGATCCAAGTCGGTGCGGCGGCCGATCTGGTGGCTTTCGCGCCCGAGGAGGTCTTCACCGTGCACGTCGATACCCTGCGGCACAAAAACCGGGTGAGCGCCTTCGACGGTGCCACCCTGTTCGGCCGGGTGCACGCCACCTGGCTGGCCGGAAACGTGATCTACGCGGTCGATGACACCGGCTTCGATGAATCCGACGCATCCGCCCGGCCACCGACCGGCCGCCTGCTGACCGCCAGCTGACCGAACTTTTCCCGAACTATTCCCCGAACACCGCATCATGTACGAACCAGAAGGAGCACCCATGTCGATAGTTCTCGGACCCAACCGCTATGGCAAGGCGGAGAACCGCATCGTGCGCATCTACCGCGACACACCCCGCCACGAGATCCACGACATCAGCGTCTCCACTGCCCTGCACGGCGACTTCGCCGACGCACACCTCGCCGGTGACCAGCTGCAGGTGCTGCCCACCGACACCCAGAAGCAGACCGCGTACTCCTTCGCCAAGGAGAAGGGCCTGCTGTCGATCGAGAGCTACGGCCTCGATCTGGCCACCCATTTCGTCGATCACATCACGTCGGTGGCGGGCGCCAGGGTGGAGATCGAAGAGTTCGCCTGGGAACGCGTCGTCGTGGACGGCACCGAGCACGACCACACCTGGGTGCGGCGCGGCCAGGAGGTGCGTACCGCGGCGATCTCGGTGGAGGGCACCGGCGCCGATCAACGGGTCTGGGTGGTCGGCGGGCTGAAAGACCTGATCCTGCTCAAGTCCACCGGCTCGGAGTTCTCCGGCTTCATGCAGGACCCGTACACGCTGCTCCAGCCCACCACCGACAGGGTGATGGCCACCTCCCTCACAGCCGGTTGGCGCTTCACCGACCACACCGTGGTGGACTGGGAAGCGAGCTACGCCGGTATCTCCGCGCTACTGAAGACCCAGTTCGCCGTGGTGCACTCCCTGGCCCTGCAGCAGACCCTCTACAAGATGGGCGAGGCCGTGCTCGCGGCGTACCCGAACATCGCCGAGATCCGGCTCTCCGCGCCCAACAAGCACCATTTCCTCTATGACCTGTCACCATTCGGTGTGGAGAACAACAACGAGGTCTATCACGCCGCCGACCGCCCGTACGGGCTGATCCAGGCCACCGTGATGCACGATGACGCCGCGGATGCCGGGCCCGCCTGGGATTCCTACACCGGGTTGGTCTGATGAGCCTGGCCGCAGATTCGGTGGGGCCGTCGTTGGAGCGGGTCTACCTCGGCCACGTCTTCCACGTGGCCGGCTCCCCCACCCTCGCCGAAGCGCCGGCGCATCTGGTGTCGTTGCCGCAGGGCGCACTGGTCACCGCCGTCGACGGCACCATCGCCTGGGTCGGCCGTGCCGTCGACCTGCCGGCCGGCTTCGCAGCACTGCCGGTCACCGATACCCGCGGCGGCTTCATCCTGCCCGGCTTCGTCGATACCCACATCCACTTTCCGCAGACCTACTCCACGGATGCCTATGGCGGCGGCCAGCTGCTCGAGTGGCTCGACAACTGCGTCTTCCCGGCCGAGACCCGGCTCCAGGACGACGACTTCGCGGCGGCGATCGCCCGCGACTTCACCCGCCGGCGCACCGCGGCGGGCACCACGAGCGCCCTGGTGTTCGGATCGGCCTTCCCGCACGCCCAGGATGCGCTGTTCGCCGAGTCCGAGCGGGCCGGGCTGCGGCTGGTCAGCGGGCGCGGCATCCAGACCGTCGGCCCCGACTCGGCCAGAGCACTGATCACCTCGGAAGGCCAGGCTCTCGACCTGGTCAGCGACGAGATCTCGCGCTGGCACGCCCGCGACACCGGTGATGCCCGCACGGCGCTGCTGCAGGTGGCCGTTGTACCCAGGTTCAGCCTGTCGGTGACGCCGCACACCCTCGCGGCGCTCGGTGAGCTCTACGACGGCGTGCGCGATCGGGGCGTCTACTTCCACAGCCACCTCAACGAGAACAACCGCCCGGAGACCGGCGAGATCGACGTGGTCAAGGCGATCTACCAGGTCGAGAACTACCTGGACACCTACGACGGCAGGTTCCTGCCGGGTTCCGCCGTCGGGGGGTCGAGCCTGCTCGGCCGGCGCAGCATCCTGGCACACGCCGTGCACTGCGAAGACAGCGAGCTGGCCCGGCTGGCCGAGACCGGGTCGTCGATCGCGCACTGCCCCACCTCGCAGCAGTTCCTCGGCTCCGGCACCATGCCGTGGACCCGCACCACCGGCTTCGGCGTGAATGTGGCGCTGGGTTCCGACATCGGCGCGGGCGACGAGTGGCTGATGAGCCGGGTGCTGAACGACTGTTTCAAGGTGCACCTGTCCGAACCCGGCGATGCCGGCCTGTCGATCAGCCCCGCCGAGCTGCTCTTCACCGCCACCCTGGCCGGTGCCCGTGCCCTGGACATGGAGGAGCGCTACGGCAACCTCGACGTGGGCAAGGATGCCGACTTCCTGCTCATCGAGCCCGACAAGTGGGAGCCGCTCGCAGCGGTGCTGGCCAACGGCATCCGGGCCGACGACGAGGCGATGGCCACCGACCAGACCCTCTTCGCCCTGCTGATGGCGCTTCGCCAGCCGGCCATCACCGGCGTCTTCGTGCGAGGCCGCCGGGTCACGGCCGCCTAGCCCGACCCGGCTGCCGGCCGACTCAGCGCCATACTGGTACGCATGACAGCAGCCGATGCCGCACTGCCCCTGACGCCGGAGCCGGTGTTCTTCCCGGATCTCGTGCCCGAACTCCTGGTCGGTGATCTTGCGGTCAGCCTGAGCTTCTGGGTCGAACTGTGCGGGTTCGAAGTGCTCTACGACCGGCCAGACGACGGCTTCGCGTACCTGCGGGCCGGCACCGCGCACCTGATGCTCGAACAGGTCGGCATCGGACGCAACTGGATCCCCGCCGCCCTGGAGCGTCCGCTGGGGCGCGGCATCAACTTCCAGATCATGATGCCAAACATCGCTCCCCTGCTGGAGCGCCTCGCGGCGGTCGACTGGCCGCTCTTCATGTCCGCCGAGACCAGGTGGTACGACACCGGCGACACCCAGGCCGGCGTGGCGCAGTTCCTGGTGCAGGACCCGGATGGCTACCTCGTGCGGTTCTCGTCGCGGGTGAGCGCCGAGGGCTGACTCTGCAGCTGAACCTGACGTCGGCGCCCGCCGTGGTCTCCCGATTCGCAGCATCCGCGTGACTCGGTCGCCCGCACGGGGTAATCTCGCCCTCATGTGCGGCAGATTTGCAATGAACGAGGACGTCGACGACCTCATCCGGGACTTCGTCGCGGCCGGCGGCCGCGCCGGGGACTGGCGGCCCAGCTACAGCATCGCGCCGACAGACCCGGCCCCCATCGTGCGTGAGTGGCAGCCGGAGGGCGCGGACGCCCCCACCCGGGAGGTCACGCTGGCCACCTGGGACTGGCCGCAACCGGCGGGGGCGCCGCGCCGCGGACCGATCATCAACGCCCGGCTGGAGAAGCTCGACCAGCGGTTCTGGGTGGGCGCCTTCTCCAACGCCCGCTGCATAGTTCCCATGCTGGGCTATTACGAGTGGACCGGGGAGAAGGGCGCGAAACAGCCGCACTTCATCCATGGCGACGGTCTGCTCGCGGCGGCCGGGGTCAGCTGGGCCTCCAAGGACGCCGATGGTGACTGGTCCCGCGTCTTCGCCGTGGTCACCCGGGAGGCCAGGGACGCCTCCGGTGAGGTCCATGACCGGATGCCGGCCTTTCTCGAACCCGACACCTGGGCGACCTGGTTGAACCCGCAGTCGATCACCGGGGCGAGCCCCACCGAGTCGGCGGCGAACCGCTCGGCCATGATCGACCTGCTGGATCGAACCTCGACCGCCGTGGCGGCGACCATGCGCACCCGGTTGGTGGACCGCAGGGTCAACAGTGTGCGGGCCATCGACCCGCAGGATGCGACGCTGGTGGACGGGCTGGAGACGTAAGGGCGGCGACCCTTTCGATTCCGACGGACACACGCCCATCGGGCCCGCATCGCCACTCGCGCCCCGACCCGAACGGGGTGAAACTGGGGCATGGCCCAGCCCCACGACCCCGACACCGTGGCGTGGCTACTCGACGGCGATCCGGCCATCCGCTGGCAGACGCTGCGGGACCTGACCGATGCATCCGCCGCGGAGGTCGACGCCGAACGGGCCCGCGTCGCGACGAACGGCTGGGGTGCCCAACTGCTGGGGCTGCAGGATCCGGATGGCGGCTGGGCCGGCGCTCTGTACAGCCCCAAATGGACCTCGACGACCTACACCCTCCTCCTGCTGCACTGGCTGGGCCTGCCACGAGGTAACGAGCAGGCGTTGGTGGGCTGCCGGCGCCTGTGGGACGAAGCGCGCGTATACGACGGAGGCCTCACCTTCGCTCGCTCCATCCGCGAACCGGAGACCTGCATCACCGGCATGCTGGTCCTCCTCGCCGCCGGCTTCGGCCATGCCGACGGACGTGTCGATCCGACCGTCGATTGGCTGCTGGGTCAGCAGCTGGCCGACGGCGGCTGGAACTGCGAGTCCATCCGCTCGGGATCCCGGCACGGCTCCTTCCACACCTCCGTGACTGTGCTCGACGCTCTTCTCGTCTACGAGCGCACGGGCGGCACGGTCCCGGTCAGTGCGGCGATGCGAGCCGGGCGGGAGTTCTTCTTGCAGCACCAGCTCTACCGCTCCCATCGAACCGGTGAGATCGTCGACCCCGTCTTCACCCGCTTTCCCTTTCCGCCGCAATGGCATTTCGACGTGCTCCGCGGCCTCGAGCACTTCCGCGTCAGCGACGCGCCACGCGATGCCAGGCTGACGGATGCCATCGCCGCAGTCCGTGCGGCACGGCGGTCCGATGAACGCTGGCCGATGTACCGGCCCTATCCCGGCCGGTACTGGTTCCGGCTCGAAACACCCGGCCCCAGCCGGTGGACCACACTCCGGGCGCTCCGGGTGCTCCGTTGGTGGGACGATGGCCCGGACGCCGGCTAGTCAGTTTCGCCGGCGGCGACGGCCTGCCGCGCTGCCTGCTGCAGGTCACCAGGGTCGATCCCCAGCTGCCGCAGGGCCCGACTCACCGTGCCGTGCTCGAGCTCAGCTGCCGCCCACACCACGTGCGCCGAGCGGAGGGTGTGGCCGCGGCCGGCACCCTCCTTCGACAGGGCGACAGCGCGCTGAAAGACGTCCTGCAGGCTGCCGGCACTGCGGTACGGACCGGTCCGCGTGGGCTCGGTCGGTTCGGCTGCAGCGGCGTCGATTCCCACCGACTGAAGGGCCAGCGAGTGCGTGTGGACGATGGCGGTCCGCACATCCGCTGCCGTCACGTCAAAGGTGGCGAACGCGCGCCGTGCGGAGTCATCGGGCATGGCGAGGACGGCCAGCAGAAGATGCTCAGCCCCCGGCATCTCGTCGCCCAATGCGGCGGCCTCCTGTTCCGCCATGGTGAACAGCTCATTCATGATGCGGATGTCTGCGATCGCCTGTCGAATTCCCATGTCAGAAGTCCTTCGTTGTCGGTGGTGCGCGTTGTCGTTGCGGTACTAGTCCAGGGGTGCGCGACGCTGCGGCGAGAGCCGCTTGTGCGCCGCCTGGGCGGTCATGCCGAGAGCCTGGCCGATCTGGTTCCAGGTCCAGCCCTGTTCGAGGGCGTGATCCACCGCGGACCGCTCCAGCCGAGCCGTCAGCCGACGCAAGGCGACGACGGCCGCAAAGGCTTCGTCCGGATGGTCCGGGGTGGGAATTTGGCTGGTCTCGAACATGCGTCAACTTTAGTTGATACTCAGCGCAGATGTCAACAAAAGTTGATGACCCAGCGGGTGTCACCGTCGGATCGGACCACTAGGTTGGGCAGCATCCCAGCGATCCTGCTGCCGACCTGCCTCGGCATTCACAGATTGGACACCATGCCTGCGAACCTGTCCGCACGCGGCATCCTCTGGATACGTCGCGTTCCTCCAGCCGGACGGCTCAGCTACCCCTCCAGTCAGCTACCCCGATAGGTGGAATACGCGAACGGGCTGAGCAGAAGAGGCACGTGATAGTGCGCCGACTCGTCGTCCAGTTCGAAGACGATGGTGACGCAGGGGTAAAACGTGCTCTGACCCCGAGCCGAGAAGTAGCTGCCGGTCTCGAAGGTGATGCGGTATCGACCCGCGGACACAGCCTCTGGCCCGAGATCGGCAACCCGGCCGTCGGCATCCGTCTGCGCCGTGGCGAGTTCGCGCCACTCCCCGTCGAGGTGCTGTTCCAGGACCACGCCCACGGATGCCGCTGGGCTGCCGGACACCGCGTCGAGCACGTGGGTGGTGATGTGGCTGCGCGCGCTCATCACCGGGCGTCCCGCGGGGCTGCTGAGTCGGTGGCTTCGGTTTTCTGCACCGGGTCATCCTGCCACTGACGGGCGAGAACCCCTAACCGGAGCAGGGCGATGTCGCGCAGCTCTGAGCCCACGATCGCGGCCTCGGTGTCGTCGTCCAGGGTGAGCCGGCGCCGTAGCTCGGCGAGGATTTCCCGGCGGCTGCGGCCGGCGGCGCGGATGAGGAACACCCTGTCGAAGCGCGCCTCGTAGACCCGGTTGCCGTCGGCGACGGCCGCCGCGAGCTCGGCGTCATCGGAGTCGACCGACGCCTGTTCTGCCCGGGAGAACCCCGCCGCCTGCGAGTCGCCCGCGGGCTTCTCGCCGATCCGCGGATGCTCCGCCATGGCCTCGTCGATCTCGCTCCGGGGCAGCGGTGTCGCGGCCGCCCTGGCCGCTTCGATGAGGTCTGCGGCCGAGGCGAAGGGCGCCTGATCGGCCACCGCGTCGGCCCAGCGCGGAACGGCCAGGCAGGCCAGGAGGGCGGTGCGCAGTTCGTCGCCGACGGGAATCGTGGTCATGGGGTCCTCCGGGTGACGAAAATCAGGCTGACGAGGGGCGGGAAGGTGATCGGCGCGCGGGGTGGAAGGCGATGTGCAGCCCGGGCCGCTGCCCGTACGATGACAGGCATGCACTCCGCTGAGACTCCTCGGGTGGCCGGACTGGTCCTGGCCGCCGGCGCGGGCAGCCGGTATGGCAAACCCAAGTCGCTGGTCGTCGACGTCTCCGGCGAGCCGTGGCTGGTGCGAGCCGCCCTGGCCCTGGAGGCCGGCGGCTGCGACCCCGTTGTCACGGTGCTCGGAGCGAGTGGGACCCAGGCCGAAGGCCTGCTGCGCTCGACCGCGGCCCGGTTCGCGAGGCCCCACCGGCTGACGGTAGTGCACGCCGATGACTGGGCTGCGGGACTGTCGGCATCCCTGGACGCCGGCCTGGCGCGACTGCAGCAGAGCGAGAACGACACCGTCACCGCGGTAGCCCTGGTTCCGGTCGACGTGCCCGACCTCACTGCCGCCACCGTGCGCCGGCTGGTCGACGGAGCAACCCCGCAGACCCTCCGGCAGGCGCACTTCGGCGGCCGGCCCGGGCATCCGGTGGTGATCGGCCGCGAGCATTGGGCACCGTTGCGAGCGAGCCTGACCGGCGACACCGGTGCACGACAGTACCTGGTGGCACGAGACGCGACCGCGGTGGCCTGCGACGATCTGGGCACGGGCCTGGACGTCGACGAGCCGGGGACGCGGTAGTCCGCGCCGCACCCGGAACCCGGCGCGGTCACCAGGGTACTTCGAGCTCGTCGAGGTCCTCGTACACGCTGGTGATGGCCGCGATCCGGGTGCGGCTCTCCCGCACCTGCGCGCCCATCGCGCCGGTGGCGAGCAGGTTCATCAGGCTCATGGCCGTGGCGTAGCTGTCGAAGGCCGACACCGAATCCACCGGGCATTCGAGCCAGTGGGTGGCTTGGTCGGAGTACTTGCGAGCAGAGGAGTCGGCGATGAGCACGAGCGGCACCTCGCTGCTCCGGATGGCCGCAACGATGTCCCCGAAGCCGGAGACCCGCCGGCGGAAGCCCATCAGCACCACCACGTCACGCGGGCCGAGGCCGGCCAGCTCCTCGCCGAGCGACTGGCCGGGCAGCGGCGCGAGGCGCACGTGGTCGCGGGCCTGGACCAGCTGCTGGCGCAGGTGCAGCGCCAGCGGATAGCTGTTGCGCAGCCCCACGATCACGACGTTCTGGGCCGACCGTACCAGCCGGGCCGCGGCATCCAGCCGCCCGTCCTCCAGGGTGACCAGCAGTCGGCGCAGGTTGTCCTGTTCGGCTTCGGCGTGCGCGGCGAGCCGCGAGGGGGTGCCGGCGGATGCGCCGGGGCCGCCGAGCGGTGAGCCCAGGTTGCGCAGTGACCTGGCGTGCTCGCGCACCTCGGCCGAGTCCTGGAAGCCGAGCCGGCGGAACAGCCGGGACACCGTGGCCTTGGACACACCGCTGAGCCGGGCCAGCTCCGACGCGTTGTACACGGCGAGGTCGCTCATGTGGTCGAGAATGAAGTCGGCGGCGCGCTGCTCCTGTGGGGAGAGCTCGCCGTAGCGGCCGTCGATGCGTTGCCCGATATTCAGCGTCATGCCGGGTCCTGCAGGGTGTGACCGTCGGCCAGGGCGAGCACGGCGGCCTCGAAGGCATCCAGCGCCCTGGCGACGTCGGCCTCGGTGACCGACTCGTCGGGGTGGTGGCTCACTCCCCCGGCGCAGCGCACGAAGAGCATGCCGATCTCGGTGAGGTGCGCCACGGCCATCGCGTCGTGGCCGGCCATCGAGAGCAGCTCCAGTGGCGCCGGCCCGTCGTCAGAGCCGTCCGTGGCACGGATGCCCGCGGCGATCACGCTGCGCAACCGGTCGCTGCAGTGCGCAGCCGGCGCTGCGTGCGTCTGGTGCACGGCCACGTGCAGGCCACGCGTGCTGCCGATCTCCTCGAGCAGGGCCTCGATCCGCTGCCAGGCCGCGTCGCGGTCCGCATCGAACCGGCCACGCAGGTCGAGGCTGAATTCGGCCCGGCCGGCGATCACGTTGACGGCGTCGGGGAACACCTCGAGGTGCCCGACAGTGGCGATCAGGTCGGCATCGCGGGCGAGCCGTTCGATGGCCACGATGGCCTCGCTGGCCCCGGCGAGGGCGTCGCGGCGGTGCGTCCACGGAGTGCCGGAGTGTCCGGCCTTGCCGGTGATGGTGATCTGAAAGCGCCGCGCGCCGGCAATCGACGAGACGATGCCCAGCGGCAGGTCGTTCTCCTCGAGCACCGGGCCCTGTTCGATGTGGGTCTCGAGATAGCCGACGAAGTCGTTGGAGGTGCGGGCGGCGGCGGTGACGGCGGCCGGATCGAGGCCGAAGGCCACAAACGCGTCGTGCAGGGTGGTTCCCGCCTCGTCGGTGAGCTCCCACCAGGCATCCAGCCAGGTGCCGGCCAGCGCCCGGCTGCCGAGCAGCGCGGTGCCGAACCGGGTGCCCTCCTCGTCGCCGAAGGCCACGACCTCGAGGGCGAACGGCAGCCTGCGGCCGTCGGCGTTGATGCGTTCGACCACGGCGATGGCGGTCAGCACCCCGAGGATGCCGTCGAACCGGCCGGCTGAGGGCACGGTGTCCAGGTGTGAGCCGAGCAGGAGCGCAGGCAAGCCGGGGGTGGCTCCCTCGAGCCGACCGCACTGATTGCCCGCGGCGTCCTGCCAGGTGGCCATGCCGGCGTCCCGCATCCAGCCGGCGGCGAGAGCGTTCACCGCGGCGTGCTCCGGCGACAGGTAGACCCGTTCGATCAGGCCGTCGGGCAGGCTGGAGTGGCTGGCGAGTTCGTCGCAGCGTTCCAGCACGGCGGCGGCGCCGGTGAGCGGTTTCGACGGATCAGGCGTCGTCATGCGCCCGCGGCATCCTGATAGACCTCGTAGGCGGCGCCGACGCCGCCCCCGCCGGTCACGCTCGCGCCGGCGCGACGCAGCACCTGCTCGAGGGCGGCCAGGGTGGTCAGCACGGTGTCCTTGCGGGCGTTGTAGCCCATGGTGCCGATGCGCCAGACCAAGCCGTGCAGCGGCCCGAACGAGGTGCCGATCTCGATGCCGAAGTCGTTCAGCAGCTCCCCGCGCACGGCGTCGCCGGTGACACCGTCGGGGATGTACACGGCCACGACGTTGTTCATCCGGTGTCCCAGGTCGCCGAAGACTCTCAGACCCAGGCCCTGCACGCCGGCCAGCATCGCCGCGCCGTGCAGCCGGTGCCGTTCCACGGCCGTGTCCATACCTTCGTCGACGAGCAGCCGGGCGCATTCGCGGGCCCCGTAGAGCATGGTGGTGGCCTCGGTGTGGTGGTTCAGGCGCTTGGGTCCCCAGTAGTCGAAGATCATCGACAGGTCGAAGTAGTTGGAGCGGATCGGGTGGGCGTTCACGGCGTCGCCGGCCTCGCGGATGCCCGCTTCGATGCTCTTGCGGGCATTGATCACCTCGACGGCACGCGGGGAGAAGGTGGCCGGTGCCGAGCCGGAGGGGCCGCCCAGGCACTTCTGCAGGCCGGCGGTCACGGCGTCCAGCCCCCAGGCATCCGCCTGGAAGGTGTTGCCGGCCAGCGACGCTGTCACGTCGGTGTAGAACAGCACGCCGTGCCTGGCGCAGATGTCACCGAGCTCGTCGAGCGGCTGGGCCACGGTGGTGGAGGTGTCGCCGTGCACGATCGCCAGCAGCGCCGGCTTGGTCTCGCGGATGGCCTGCTCGATCTGGGCGGGGGTGAACACGGTGCCCCACTCGATCTCCCGCACGTGCACCTCGGCGCCGGCGCGCTCGGCGATCTCGCGCAACAGGTGGCCGAACCGGCCGAAGATGGGCACCAGCACCCGGTCGCCAGGGCTGATCAGCGACACCAACGCCGCCTCTATCCCGGCGCGGGAGGTGCCGTCGATGAGCAGGGTCTGCTCATTCGTGGTCTTGAAGACGCCGCGGTAGAGCGCCATGGTCTCGTTCATGTACGCCGTCATGGACGGGTCGTACTGGCCGACGAGCTGGGCGGACATGGCGCGCAGCACCCGGGGGTCGGCATTCACCGGGCCGGGGCCCATCAGCAGGCGGGGCGGCGGATTGATCGGCAGACTGGAAATGACTGTTTCACCCTTCGGCAATTCTGAATCATCTGTTTCAGATGTCCAGTCTACGCAACAGGTGTTTCAGTCGTGTTTCGAGTGATCACCTCCCGGCGGCCAGCCTCGCCCCGACGTCGATGAGGGCGAGGTCGGTGTGCCGCGGTCCCACCAGGCAGAGCCCCACCGGCTTGCCTCGCGACTCGAACAGCGGCACGGACAGCGCCGGGTAGCCGCCGATCCCGGCCAGGCTGGTCAGGGTGAGCGTCGCTGTGCGGGTCGCCTCGATCGCGGCCGGGTTCGCGTGTCGCGACGGGGCGGTCGACGACGCCGAGGGCAGCAGCAGGATGCGTCCGTCCAGCACAGCGTCCAACCGGTCGCGGGCGGCGGCCAGCGCGATGCGAGCCTCGGCCTCGGCGGCCGGGTCGGTGCGGGACGCGCTTTCGAACCGGCTCGCGACGGCGGTACCGAGGACGCCGGGGTGAGCGGTGACCCAGTCCCCGTTGGACTTCCACGCCTCGGCCATCTGAATCGCACGGAAGATGCGCAGCGCCTCGGCGAGGTCGCCGACATCGACGAGGTCGGGTGCGGGCAGCAGCCCGGCCCGGGTGAGCCCGTCGAGTCCGGCCACGAATACGTCTTGCACGTCGTCGTCGCAGGCGAAGACCAGCGCGCTCGACACGGCGAAACGGGTGGGGTCATGCGCCTGGGCAGCGCTGGTCTGTTGCGCGGGGTCGAGCGAGGCGGCAGCGGCGGCCCGCAGCACACCCGGCGTGCGGGTGAGCCAGCCGACGGTGTCGAACGAGGGCGCCAGCGGCAACAGACCGGCCCTGTCGACGGCGCCGTGCGTGCTGCGCAGTCCCCAGAGGCCCTGGTACGAGGCGGGCACCCGGATGGACCCCGCCGTGTCGGTGGCCAGGCCGACGCCGGCCTGACCCAGCGCCACGGCGGCGGCCGGTCCGCTCGACGAGCCACCGGGCAGCCCGCCGGGCACCCGCACGTTCGGCGGGGTGCCGTAGTGCTCGTTGTCGCCGGCGATGCTGTACGCGAACTCGTCGGTCTGGGCGATACCGCGCACGCTCGCGCCGGCGCCCAGCAGCGCGGCGACGGCCGCAGCCGTCTCGGTGGCGGGAGTGGACTCGCTCAGGTAGGCCGGGTTTCCGGCGCCGACGGTGAAGCCGATGATGTCGTAGAGATCCTTCACGGCGATGGTCTCACCGTCCAGAGCACCCGAGGCGGCGGCGGCCACCAGCGGGTTGCCCACCAGACGCCACACCGTGGGAGTGATCGCGGCCGGCGGCGCGGCCACCTGGGCCACCTCCACCTGCCAATCCCCCGCCGCCGACAGCGACCAGAGCTGGGTGACCAGGCCGGCGCCGCCGGCATCCGGGGCGTTCACCGACACGATCACGGCGTGCCGAGGGTCGATCACGCGTACGTGCAGCGACCGGATGGCCCTGGCCACCGTGCCGCTGCGGGCGCCGCGGAAGCCGCTGATCGCGTCGTGGCCCACCAGCAGACCTGCGGCATCGCCGCGCAGGGTGTTCTCGCCGGGCGCGAACCAGGCGTCGAGCGCCGCGAGGTCGTTGGTGGCCAGCGCGTCCTCATAGCCGGCGAAGGCGGTCAGGAGCCCATCGGGCAGCTCGCCCGTGACCGACGTGGGTGTCGGGACGACCCGCGGCTCAGGCATCGAAGTCCGCCACCCGGATACGGGCGTGCACGCCCGCGACGAGGTCGACCACCTGGGAGATGTTGAAATCGGTCGCGGCGCTCAGGTAGGCGTACGCGAGGGAGCGGTCCATGCCGTACCGGGCGGCGAGCAGGTCGATGGCGGCGCGCACGCACTTGCGCACGGCCTCGTCGAGGTCGACGTCCAGGCCGGTCGGTACCAGGAAGTCGCCGGTCTCGGCGAGAGGTCCCACCAGTTCGCCGAAGGCCGCGATAGCGCCGGCCCGGCTCACCACGTCGAAACGGATGGTCACCCGCAGGGACGCCTCCATGGCCGTGAGCGCCACCTCGCCGTCGCCCTGCGCGAAGTGCGGATCGCCGACGTAGGCCAGCGCGCCATCCACCTGCACCGGCAGGTAGAGGGCCGAGCCCACGGTGAGCAGGTTGATGTCGATGTTGCCGCCGTGCGCGCCGGGCGGCACCGAGTGCGGGCGGGTGTCGCCGGCGACGGCGACCCCCATGATGCCCAGGAACGGCCGGAGTGGAAAGTGCACGCTCCGCGCCCCGCCAGGCACCAGCGGCAGGGTGCCGACCTGGCCGGTTTCGGTGTCCTCCAGCGCGGCGAAGACGCTCACGTTGCCCGCGCCGAGCGGGTACTCCCCGGGCAGGGCGCCGCGGCCGTGCCGGTTGGAGATCACCCCGTACGGCACCCGTGGGGTGGCCTCGAGCACCGTCATCTTGAGCAGGTCGCCCGGCCGGGCGCCGCGCACGTGGATCGGGCCGGTGACCAGGTGCGGTCCGTCCACGCCGGGGTCCCGGGTCGTGTTCGAGGCGGCCAACAGCACGGCGTCGTCGAGCACCAAGGCGCGGTCGACACCGTGGCCGGCGAAAAAGGCCACCGGGTCGCGGCCCTGGTCTTCGAGCACGCCCTCGTGGCTGACCGTGTCGATGGTGACCTCGGTGCCGGCATCGATCACGAGCACCGGAGCATCCGTGGCACAGGGCAGCCGGCCCCAGAGCACGGTGGCCGGGGTGGCGGGCAGGTAGTGCGCGCCGCGGATGGGCCCGGTGCCGGGCTGCAGGATGTCGAATGGCGTGACGTCGAATGGCATGGATGCGCCTTTTCCGTTGTGGGTCGGGAGCCGGCTCGACGCCGGCCGGCGCATCCCCGTTGGTCGAGAGTAGCGCCAGTTTTGCGGCCGGGACGACCAGCCGCTACCGTGACAATTCCGAGCCGATAGGACACCCGTGCCCTCCACCCCCGTCATCCACCGTCTGCGCAGCAAGCCCGACCACCTGCACCTCGGCCTGATGCTGGCCCTCACCTTCTCCACCGGGGTGGCGGATGCGGTGGGTTACCTCGGCCTGGACAAGGTGTTCACCGGCAACATGACCGGCAACGTCGTCATCCTCGGCATGGCCATCGCCGGCGCCGACGACCTGCCCGTGGTGGGCCCGCTGATCGCGCTGTTCACCTTCATGGTCGGGGCCGCGATCGGCGGCCGGGTGCTGCGCCACGTCAAGGTCGGCTGGACCACCGAGTCGACGGTGCTGTTCGGCGCGGTCGGCGTGGTGATGGCCGCGCTGTCGATCGTCCTGTTCGTGGTGGACGGCACTCCCCCGGCCCCGTTCGACCTGATCGTGACCGGGCTGCTGGCCGCTGTGATGGGCTTGCAGGCTGCGGTGGCCCGGCACATCGCCGTGAAGGACGTCACCACCGTCGTCGTCACCTCCACCATCACCGGCTTCGCCGCCGATTCCCGTTTCGGCGGCGCCAAGAACCAGCCCTGGTTCCGCCGCTTCGCCGCGATCGTGCTGATCCTGGCCGGAGCCGGCGTCGGCGCCCTGCTGCTCATGGTGCACATCGGCTGGGGCATCGCCCTCACCGCCGTGATCACCCTCGCGGTGACCGCCATCGGCCATGCCGCCGGCCGCCCGCACCACGCCCCCGTGCCCCAGGCCTGATCCTCTGGCCCGCGGTCAGCACTGGGCTGAACGGAATCGCGGCTGTCAGGCTCAGGCGTCGCAGGTGCTGAGCACGGCCGTCATCGCCGCGCGGTCCTCCGGGGTGAGCCCGAGGTCGTAGGCGACGAAGACCGGCACCAGTTTGTCGATGTACCAGCACTGCAGGCCGGTGTCCTCCGGCAGGTCGTCCCAGACCACGCGCTGGCCCAGGTCGTGCCGGTCGGACACGTCGGGGTAGAAACCGGGCAGCCATTCACTCGGCAGCGAATCGGACTTGGCGGAGTTCTCGGTGCCCTTCACCGCCAGCAGGTTGACCGGGTCGTTGGCCAGCGCCTCCCGTTTCGCGGCCGGCCAGGCCTCTCCACCGGTGGCGTACACGGCCTTCAGCGGCAGCAGGTGATCGATCTGCACGTCGGCCGAGGTGTCCTGCCCGCGCACAAAATCGATGGTCTCGCCCGTGTACGGGTCGGTGAGGATGCCCGTGTACACCCGGCAGGTGGCCGGATCGATGTCGGTGCCGGTGAGGTCCCTGGTAAGGATGTCGTTGCGGGTGTCGCAGCCGTTCTGGTCGAAATCTAAGGCCCAGGCGTCGCCGAACAGCTCTTCCCGGTTGCCCGCATAGCTGCCGTTGTCGGTGTAGACGGCGTCGGGCAGCTCGGCGACCAGCGCGAGCGCCTCGGCGCTGGTGAGCTCGGAGGGAGGGACCGGTATCGGCGCGGTGGACGAGGCGCCGGGTGGGACCGTCGCCTGGGTCGTGGGCCGGTCGGCCTGGTCGGTGGAGAAGTAGGTGACGCCCGCGACGATGCCGCCGATCAGGAGCAGGGTCAGCAGGAGGCGAGGACTCTGGCCCCGGGTGCCTCGTCGACGGGGGAAGAGGGACGGAGCGGGTCGGCGGCGGCTCATGCGGGTGGCTCAGGGTGCTGGTGTCTCACGATCTCCCCATCTTGCCATGCGCCGCTTCTCCCCCGGTGGTGGCAGGATCGGCGCGGGCGTGTGAGGCTTAACCGGTGCCCCAGATCGATGAATCCACCCGAGTCCGAGAGGCGATCTCCCTCGACCGCCCCTGGGTGACCGTGGTGTGGGACGACCCGGTGAACCTGATGTCCTATGTGGCCTACGTGTTCCGCAGCTACTTCGGCGTGACCCCGGCAGAGGCCGAGCGCCTCATGCTGCAGGTGCACAACAACGGCCGCGCGATTGTGGCCACGGGCGACCGCGAGTCGATGGAACGGCACGTCGAGGCGATGCACGGCTACGGGCTCTGGGCCACCCTGGACCGTGCCGAAGAATGAGCGCCGAAGAATGAGCGCAGAAGCGTGATGGAATTCCGCCGCGAAGACTCCGGCACGGTCTCGGCCATGTTGGAACCCATCGAGGTCGACCTGCTGCGCAATGTGACGTCCCAGCTGCTGCAGATGCTCGGCTCCGTCGACGCCGATGACCCGGCCATGCTCGCCCAACCCGCGATCAGGCGACTGCTGCCCGACGCCTACCCGAACGACCCGGAGGCCGCCGAGGAGTTCCGCCGCTTCACTGCCGACGGACTGCTCGAGGGCAAGCTCGCCAACGCCACCACGGTACTCGCCGCCCTCGGCGACGACGAGCCGGCGGATGCCTCCCTGGACGCCGCTGCGCACGACCCGCTACCGGTGCCGATCGTGCTCACCGAGCAGCAGGTGCAGTCCTGGCTCCGCACCCTCACGGACCTGCGCCTGGTCCTGGCGGACCGCCTGCAGATCGACCCGCACGGCACTCCGCAGCTCGACGACGAACAGGCGCACGTGGTCAACGACGTCTACAACTGGCTGGGCATGATGCAGGAGTCGCTGGTCTACGCGATCGACGCGTAGCCGCGCCGCCGGTCAGGCCGCCGGTCGGGCGTCGCTGGACTCCCCCTGGAGTGCCGCGTAGGCCCGCTGCGGCCCCGCGCCGTCGGCGAGGGACGCGCTGAGCGCCCGCAGCCGTTGCCGCGGTTCATCGCTCAACGCGAGCAACGTCGCGGCGGCCTGCCGCAGCGCATCCGCACCCGCCGTGTTGGGGTCAAGGGAGATGCCGAAGCCGGCTTCGTCGAGTGCTGCGGCGCCGGCGAACTGGTCCGTCGAGAACGGCAGCACCAGCAGAGGCACCCCGGCCGTCATGGCCTCGGTGACCGAGTTGTTGCCGCCATGGGTGACGGCCAGGGCCGCGTGGCCGAGTACCGTCACCTGGGGCAGGAACGATCGCACCAGCCAGGACTCCGGGATGGGCCCGAGCTCGGCGGCGTCGGTGGACCCGACCGCTATCGCCACCCGCACGTCGAGGCCGCGCAGGGCCTCGGCCACCCGGGCGAGGACATCGCCGCGCACCGACAGGAAGCTGCCGAAGCTCACGTAGACGAGAGGACGCTCGTCGGCGTCGGCCAGCCAGCGGGTCACCTGGGGGTCGTCGGCCTCGCTCCGCACCGCGGAACCGAGGAAGGCGTGCTCGGGCAGGAGGGCCGTGCGCGCCGCCGGGTGCAGCTCGGCCGGGTAGTTGAGCAGCAGCACGTCGCCGGTCTCCGTGAAGGCGTCGCCGCTGGGCGGCGCGGTCGGGTCCAGCTGCAGCAGCGCATCGTTCCACGCCAGGGTGAAATCGTCGCGCACCCGCTCGCAGAGCAGTCGCAGCTGCACCAGTTCCTGGGGGTCAGGGGTGAACGCGGCGGGCCAGGCGCCCGGGTACCCGTAGACCTCGTCGCCGACGGGCAGTGCCGACGGATGCCCGAGAACCACGTCCGCGTGCCGCACCCCGGCGCTGATCAGGGCCAGCCGGGCGCTGAAGGCGAGGTGGTCGACGATCACCTGGTCCGGCCGGATTTCGGCGACGATGCGCTGCACCTCGCGGGCCACGACCACGGGGTTCCAGAGCAGGTCGGTGCTGCGCGCCTCGGCCTGGAACCTCAGCGTTTCGACAAGGCCGACCCTGGTGGCGTCGAAAAAGCCGCGCAGGGCGTCGTCCTCGCCGGTGGGCTGGTCTTCGGCGCGGATGGTGCCGGGGTTGGACCCGCGGCCGAGCTGCAGGTTCACCCGTTCGAAGCCGAAGTCGGCGACGATGCCGGCAGTGGCCGGTCCGCTGGCCACGACGACCCGTTCGCCGGCGGCCTGCCAGGCGCTGCCGAGCGTCGCGAGCGGGAACAGGTGGGAGGCGTAGTCCGGGCTGATGATCAGGAGGGTCATGAGACGCTCAACGCCCAGTTGAGTGCTTCCTGGGCCTCGGCGACGGAGGTGTAGACGCCCCCGAGGGTTCCGGCCATGGCCTGGATGGCGAAGGTCGACGAGACCATGTCGGCGGCGCGTTGGGCGAACTCGTCGCCGAACGGGCTGGAGGCCAGATCGAGAGCCGCAGTGATCCCGCCGGCGAGGCTGCGGGCATCCGCCGTGTTCACCAGGAACCCCGTGGTGCCGTCCTCGACGTAGGTCGCCGGCCCGCCGGCGTCCGGGGCCACCACCGTGAGCCCGGTTGCCATCGCCTCGAGCAGGGCGATACCGAATTCTTCCTTCATGCTCGCGCAGACGTACACGCCGCGCGGAGCGGCCAGGCCCGGCCGGCCATGCCGGGCGGCGGCCAGCCAGCGGGCGACCGCGTCGTTGGCACGGTGGCCGGCCAGCAGCAGGCCCTGTTCGGCGGCGGCGTCCAGCGGCACCGCGGTGCCGATCAGGTCGAGCTGACGGCGTTCGTCGACCGACGGGGTGAGCAGGTCTCCCCCGACGATCAGCAGGTTGCACCGTTCCCGCAGGGCGGCGTCATCCGCCCAGGCGTGCACGAGCGTTGCCATGCCCTTCACCCTGTGCAAGCGGCCCACCGTGACCGCCAGCGGCAGGTGACGCCGGGACGCCGGCAGGGTCTCAAGCAGGGCGTCGAGGTCGGTGAAGTCGGCGGGGTCGGCCTGCCGGGCGACCTGCACGGAGCGTTCGATCACGGTCAGGTCGATGCCCTCCGCGACGACAGAGTGCCGCTCGGGGTGGGCCGTGATGTCGATACCGACGAGGTCGCGCATGTCCCGCTCCAGCTCGGGGCGGGGGAAGAGCACGGTGTGCGCGGCATCGGCCGCGATCCGCTGAACGAGGCGGGCCCGGAACCAGAAGTGCTCGACCTCGTCGACGGTGCCGAAGTTGGCCCGGGTGAGGGCGCCGGAGGCGTCCATGGCGTTGATGACGCTGTGCGGGTCTGGGGCGACGGTGAAGACGATGGGGATCTCGAGCTCGCGGGCGACGGTCGAAGCCGCGAGGGTGCCGACGTCGGCCATCCGCAGGTGCATGACATCGACGGTGCCCGCGGCTCGCAGGATCCGGCGGATGCCGCGCTGCACGGCCACCCTGCGGGGCCAGGCGTCGGCGGAGGAGATCGGGGCGCCCAGGAACGGCACCGTCGCGAAGGCGTGCCCGGAGAGGGTGGAACTGACCTCCGGCAGGCAGGCCAGGGCGGCGGCGGGTCCGCCGCGTGACAGGGTGAGCACCCTGTCGACGGCCGGCGAGCCGTCGTCACCGGCCACGAGGGCGTCGCCCAGCCGCACCAGGAGGGTGGCGATGCCGCCGTTGTCACCTGACCCCACCTGGCTGAGCTCACGGTCGATGTCAGCGTGCAGGAACAACTGGGCCACGGTCTGGCCCCGGCTCCACGGCGCACGCGGGTAGGCGGGCACGGTCAGGTCGAGCAGGGCGAGCCTGGCCACGTCGGCCAGGTCGTCGTCACCGCGGGCGAGGACCGTCACCAGGCTGATGGCGGCGTCGGTGGCCGGTCGGTCGCCGAGGGCGGCCACGGCCGCCGCCCGGGGGTCCAGGCCTTCGCCGGCGTCTCCGGCAATGCGTCGCAGCATCCGCTCCGGGATCCGCCCGGAGATCAGGCCCAGGGTTTCGACGAGGCGGGCGCGGGCGGCCGGGTCGGCGACACCGAGCATGGCGCCTTCGGTGGCCAGCGCCACGTGTTCGGGGACGGATGCCGCCCACTGCTCGAGGGTGCGCTGGGCGATCATGCCGGAGAAGCCCCCGGCGACGACCATCTGCAGCAAGCCGCCGACGGCATCGAAGCGCGGGAGCCTGGTGCCGAACGCCCAGGCGGCGTGTTCGCGCAGATAGGCCGAGTCGTGCTCGAGCAGCGACACCAGGACGTCGTCGGCGGACTCGTCGAACACCTGGGCGAGCGAGTGCACGGCCGCTATGGCGGTGAGCTGGTCGGTGGGGTCGAGCGCGGCCTGGGTGAGCAGGCGAACGGCACGGTTGCCGCCGTCCCGGCTGGCGGCGATGGTCAGGTCGTCTGCAGAGCGGATGCCGGCCAGGATGCTGTCGGCCTGGCGCATCTCGTCCAGCGTCGTGTGAGTCCCCACGGTGTCTCCCTCGCGGCGGATGCGTCCGCCTCTCGTGGCGGAGCGGACTCCGCGCTGGTACTTCGGTGCCGATCCCGCAAGGGATTGCCCCGGAGCGTCATTCTGCCATGTGGATCATTCGCTCCGTGGGCCGCGGGTATTTGGTCAGGGCATTCGCAGGTTTGTCGGCCGCTCTCGCTTCAGAACACGAGCCCCGCGGATGCCGTCAGCCCGCCGTCGACGGCGAGGGTGGTGCCCGTCACATAGGACGCTGCCGGGGAGATCAGAAAAGCTATCACCGCCGCGATCTCCGACGGCTGGGCGAGCCTGAAGAGTGGGATCCGGCGGGAGAAATCCCGGCCGAAGGTCTGAGTAGCCGGGGGGTCATTCGGTTCGTCCGCCCGCATCAGACCGGAGGCCACATTGTTCACCCGGATCCCCCTGGCCGCATAGGTCAGGGCTGTAGAGCGCACGAGGTCGATCATGGCGACCTTCGAGGCGTGGTATGCCCAGTTGCCCGGATCGGCCAGTAGTCCCGCTACGGATGCCGTCGCCACGATGCTCCGGTGCCCGTCGATCGAGAGTCCCTCGACAGCGGCCTGGATGCCCAGGGCGATGCTGTTCAGATTGCGGGCGAGGAGGCGCTCCCCCTCTGCCTCCGTTCCGGAGATGTGCAGAGTGCTGGACGCTCCGATATCGGCCAGCAACACGGCGGCGTCGAGCCGACCGAAGGTGTCGATGGCTTGCGAGACCGCCAGTCTGGAGCCGTCCTCGGTGTTCATGTCGCCGACGAGCACCAGGTGCTGTTCGCCGGCGACGTCGGTGGGCTTGGCGTCGATGCCGGCGACCGCATAGCCGTTCTCCAGGAGTTTCCGGACAACCGCCCGCCCCATCGCCGAGCCGGCTCCGGTGACCAGCGCAACCGGGCTCGGGGCCTTCACGACCTCCGCGGCCTGGTCCTCAATCGTCTGGGGCCTCATGTTGTGAGACCGCGTCGAGGGAGGCTCCGTTTCCCGGGGATCCGATTTCCGAGTTTCCGTTCTGAGCGACTCCGCTTTCCGCGGTTCTGTTTTCAAAGACTCTGTCGTCAAAGACTCTGTCGTCAAAGACTCTGCTTGTGACTCTGCTTCCAAAGACTCCGCCGGCCGAACCTCCACCGATTCTTGAGACTCCACTTCGAGTGTCATGAGTACCTTCTTACGCGGGCGCCTATGTCAATGCGCCCCAAGCAAATGCTACGCTCGGCCGGCTCGGAATAGGGAGGATTGCCGGTCATTCAAATCGAGCACTCAGACCGGCACTCAGTTCGGGCACTCAGTTCGGGTAGGCAGCTCAGTGGGTGAAGCCCGGATGGTGCTTCTCCGCCGGCATCGCACCCTCCAGCCTGTCGAGGTATGCGGTCTCCTCGGTGATCGCGGTCAAGAGCCGCGAGGCGAGATCCAGGCTGAGTCCGTTGCGCACTACGATCCGCTGCACAGTTTGGTCGGACAGGTTGTCCGGCATCGGATACGCCGGCACCAGCCAGCCCCTGGCCCGGAGGCGGTCGGACAGGTGGTACAGGTTCCACTTGTCGGTGTGCCCGGGCTTCAGGCTCCAGGCGAACACCGGGATGTCGGATCCATCGCTGATGAGGGTGAAGGCGCCGTGTTCGGCGATGGCGCTGGACAGGAACAGCGCGACATTCTGCGACGTCTGCTGCACGAGCCGATAGCCCTCGAAGCCGAGCCTGAGAAACAGGAAGTACTGCAGAAGCACCTGGGCACCCGGCCTGGAGAAGTTCAGGGCCAGCGTCGGCATGTCTCCACCGAGATAGCTCACGTTGAAGACCAGCTCCTCTGGCATCAGGTCGAGGCTGCGCCAGACCACCCAACCCAGCCCCGGATAGACCAGACCGTATTTGTGCGCCGAGGTGCTGATCGAATGCACCCGCTCCAACCTGAAGTCCCAGACCAGCTCGGGCTGCAGGAACGGCGCGACCATGCCGCCCGACGCCGCGTCGACGTGGATCGGAACGTCCAACCCGGTCGCGGCCTGGATGGCGTCCAGTGCGGCGGCAATCTCCTGTACCGGCTCGTAGATCCCCGTGTAGGTGACGCCCATGATGGCCACGACGCCGATGGTGTTCTCGTCGACGTAGGCGGCCAGGTCGTTCCCGTCCAAGCACGGATGTTCGTCGGTCACCGGCACCAGACGCGCCTCGACCTCCCAGTAGTTGCAGAACTTCTCCCAGCAGACCTGCACGGCGCTGCTCATCACCAGATTGGGCTTGTCGATGGACAGCCCGGCCGCGCGACGGGACTGCTGCCAGCGACGCTTGAAGGCCAGTCCGCCGAGCATGCAGGCTTCGGACGACCCGATGGTCGACGTGCCGATGGTCGACCGCGGTTCCGGCGCGTGCCAGAGGTCGGCGATGATGTGCCAGCAGTAGTCCTCGATGGCCGCGGTCTGCGGGTACTCGTCCTTGTCGATCATGTTCTTGTCGAAGGACTCGGCGTAGAGCCTGCGGGCGTAGTCGTCCATCCAGGTGCCCACGAAGGTCGCCAGGTTGAGCCGGGAATTGCCGTCGAGCATGATCTCGTCGTGAATGATCTGGTAGGCCGTTTCCGGCCCCATCGGGCCGGCCGCCAACGTGTGGCGGGGGGGCGCGGGAGTCTTCACCGGGCCGGGCGAAGAGCGGATTGATCTGCGTGAATTCCGGATTCGTCGACATGGAACACCAGAGTGCCCCCGCGCCGGTCTGTGGGCTACCCCTGTGCGCCACCCACCGTCCGCGCGCTCCATCCGCTGGCGTCTGTCGGAGGCGTGACGTACACTTTCGAACATCGAACATTTGTTCGAAGCAACGCGGAAGGTGAGCCCATGACCCAGATTGTCGACGCCCCTCAGTTCATGGACACAGCCGTGATCATAGACAAAACAGTGCAGGTCGAGCTTTCCGCCGACGGTGACCCCCGGGCCTTCGTGTGGGACCGATTCGAACACACTGTCATCGGGCAACCCCAGGCCGTCTTCACGCGCACCCGATGGTGGGAGCACACCGGTACGCCCACCCGCATCGACACCGAACTGTGGCGGCTGGATGCCGCCAAGGGCGGCGAGGACCAGCACCGGTACGACCTGCGCCACGACGTCGACGGCACCTGGGTGCTCGCGCTCGACTGGGGGTGACGCCGCGATGAGTTTTCCGCACCTGCACGTCGCCAGCGCCTACTCGACCCACTATGGCGTGACCCTGCCGGAGGCCCTCGCCGGGCAGGCAGCCGCCGACGGGGCGACCTTCCTGGCCGTCACCGATCGGAACGGACTGTACGGAGCCGTCAAGCACGTGCGTGCCTGTGTGGCCGCCGGCATTCGCCCGGGGCTCGGCGCCGATCTCGAGGTGCACGACGACGACACCCTCACCTCGCTCGGCCGGGTCGTGGTGCTGGCGCACGGCGGCAGTTCTGAGCTGAGCAGTGCCGGCCGCGGCTACGCGGCGCTCTGCCGGGCCGTCTCCAGCGCCCACGAGACCACGGTGCGTCTGTCCGGCCACCCGCCGAGCATCCCGCGCAGCCGCCTCGCCGAGCTGGCCGGCCTGAACTCGTTGACGGTGCTGCTCGGCCCGGCCTCCGATGTCGGCCACGCGATTGAGCGCCGGGACAACCCGCTGGCCCGCGCGACCCTCGCCGAGTGGCAACGGATCATGCCACCCCAGTCGCTGGCTCTCGAGGTCGTCTGCCATCTCACCGAACCGGGCATGCCGGGCAGCGTCGCCCCGGCCACGCGTATGCTCGCCCTCGCCGAGTACGCCCGGCTGCCCGCCGTACTCAGCAACGCGGTGCGCTACGGCACCGCCGATGAGGCGGTGACCGCCGACCTCGCCGATGCCGCCAGGCACCTCATGCCGCTCGCGCAGCTCGCCCAGCCGCCGCACGCCCAACCGCTGGGCACCCAGACCGAGGCCCGTCCCCTGCAGGTCGACCCCCTGCAGGTCAACGGCCAGGCCTGGTTGAAGCCGGCAGCCGCCATGCGTCAGGTGGCCCGCATGGTGGTCGACGCCGGGCAGCACAGCGACGGAGCGCTGGCCCGGCTGCTGCGCGACACCCACGACCTCGCGGAACGCTGTGCGCTCGACCCTGTCGGCGACATCGGGCTCGGCCGGCCGCGGATGCCGGAGGCGAGCGTGATCGGGGTCACCCGCGACCCGCTCGCCGAGCTGTGGGCCCGCGCCCGTCACGGCATCGACGAGCGCTACGCCGACGCCGGGCGCCGCGGGCTCACGGCGGCCCACGACAGGCTCGCCCACGAGATGGCGACGGTGGAATCGCTCGGCTTCGCCAGCTACTTCCTCACCGTGGCCACCGTCGCCGACCTCGTGCGCGACATGGGCATCCGCATCCAGGCCCGCGGCTCCGGGGTCGGTTCGGTGCTGAACTACGCCCTGCACACCTCGTCGGTGGAACCGATCGGCAACGGCCTGCTCTGGGAACGCTTCCTCTCCCCCGAACGGCAGACGCTGCCGGACATCGACCTCGATGTGGAGTCGGCCAGGCGACACGACATCTATCGGAAGGTCTTCGAGACGTTCGGCGCCAGCCGGGTCTCGCTGATGTCGATGACCAACGCCTACCGGGGTCGGGGCGCCGTGCGCGACGCGGGCCTCGCCCTGGGCATGCCGGACGCCCAGGTCGCCACGATCGCCAAACAGATGTGGCGGTTCAACGCCCGCGACTTCCGTGCGGCCCTGGCCGAGAAGCCGGAACTGGAGGAGCTGGCCGCCGAGGTGCGGGAGTCCTCGCAGCTCGACCTGCTCGTGGACCTCACCGCCAGGCTCGACAGGTTGCCCAGGCACATCTCGGTGCACCCCTGCGGCGTCATCCTCTCCGACGCCTCGTTGCTGGATCGCACCCCGGTGCAGGCCTCGGGGATGGGCCTGCCGATGTCTCAATTCGACAAGCACGACATGGACCCGATGGGCCTGATCAAGCTCGACATCCTCGGTGTGCGCATGCAGTCGGCCATGGCGCACGCCGTGGAGGAACACCACCGGCTCACCGGCGAACGCATCGACCTGGACCGAGTGCCGTTGGACGACCCGGCCACCTTCGAGCTCATCCGCTCCACCCGCACCTTGGGCATCTTCCAGATCGAGTCCCCCGGCCAGATGGAGCTGGTGGGCAAGCTGCAGCCGGAGGTGTTCAACGACCTCACCGTGGAGATCTCGCTGTTCCGCCCCGGGCCGATGAAGAACAACATGCCGCTGCGCTACCTCGAGGCTCGGCACGGTGAGGTCGCGCCCGACTACATCCATCCTCGATTCGAACCGATCCTGCGCGAGACCAATGGCGTCGTCATCTTCCACGAACAGGTGATGCGCCTCTTCGACGAGCTCACCGGCTGCGGGCTCGGTCACGCCGACGTGCTGCGCCGGCACTTGGGCCGGCCGGAGCAGCTGAGCGTGATCGAGGCGTACGTGCGCGAGAACGCCCTCGGCCGTGGGTTCGATGCCGGCACCATCGCCAGGGTCTGGACCGTGCTGGCCGGGTTCGGCAGCTTCGGCTTCGCGAAGGCGCACGGGGCGGCGTTCGCCCTGCCCACCTACCAGTCAGCCTGGTTGAAGACCCACCACCCGGCGGCGTTCCTGGCGGGACTGCTCACCCACGATCCGGGCATGTGGCCCAAAGACCTGCTCGTGGCCGAAGCCCGGGTGCTCGGCGTGCCGGTTCTGGGCCTCGACGTACAGCACAGCGCCCTCGACTACAGGGTGGAGTCCGTCGGTGACGGCCGGGGCATCCGGATGCCGCTGCCGGAGCTGTCCGGATCGAGCGACGCCGAGCGCGCCCGCATCGTGCGACACCAGCCGTTCACGTCGCTGCAGGACTTTCGGGACCGGGTGCACCCGCGACGGCGCACCTTCGAGGCCCTCGCCCGCGTCGGCGCACTGGACAGCTTCATCGATCACGATCGCAACCGCCGGCACGAGCTGCTCGCGCACATCCAGTCGCTGCGGGGCACGGCCATCACCATCGCCGATGACCAGCTCGCCTTCGAGGTTCCGTTGCCGGTGCTCGACTACGAGGGTGCGCGCTTCGACACCGTCACCTCGCTGCAGCTGCGCGGTCGCACCCAGTCCGACCTCGAGCTGCTCGACACCGGTCTGGCCGTCGCCGGCCACCGGATGCGCAAGTACTACCCGCTGTTCGCCGAGCTCGGCGTCACCCCGGCCGCCCAGCTGGCCACCCTGCCCGGCGGCAGCGATGTGCTCCTGGCCGGCGTGCGCCGGGCCACGAACACTCCGCCGATGCGTGACGGGCGCCGGGTGGTGTTCGTCAGCCTCGACGACGGCACCGGGCCGGTGGCCAACGTGGTGTTCTTCCACGACGCCCAGGAACGCATCGGCGGCGGCGTCTTCCAGACCGAACTGATGCTGGTGCGTGGCCGCACCCGGCGCTCGGGTGCCCGCGGGGTCTCGGTGACGGGTGAGGGCATGTGGGACCTGGTCACGGTGGCCAGGGACCGGGCCAGGGCGCAGGCCAAGGCTCTGAAGGCGGCCAGGGCGGCGGCGCTGGACGCCGAACCGTCCGTCGCCGAGGCAGCGGCGGCAGCAGCGGCCCGGCCGCCGATACGGCGGGCGGGCGGCTCAGGCACGACTGAATTCGACCTGTGGTCGACGCAGAGCGCGTGATCTCTAGTCGGTCCCCTCGGGGATGTCAGGTGCCGGAACGTCCTGCTCGGTGTCGTCGCCCCCGAGATCCTCGTCCACATCCACGTCTTCCTCCTCCGGGACCGCCGGTGGAGTGACGAACACCCCGGGGAACGGATCGCCGCCGTACTTCGCGTTCGCCACCGACATCACGGCCGGCCACATCCGGTGCCGCGCGGTGGCGGCGGGCCCGCTCTCGAAGTTGATGGCGCGCTGATTGGCGTTCCCGGTGACGGTGACGACGCCGACGACGGTGGCCACCTTGCTGCTCGCTCCGCTCATCCAGGTGTCCTTGGCGTTGTCGGTGGTTCCGGTCTTGCCGAACATCGGCACCCACGGCACCGTGCCGGTGTTCGACTGCACGGCAGTTCCCCTCGACATCACCTGACTGAGCGCGGCCACCATCTGACGTTGGGTTTCCGGCAGCACTGAGTCTTCGCACCGTGAGACGGGGATGGGCACCTCGGTGCCGTCGGCGCCGATCATCCGGTCGATCACGATCGAGCTGCAGGTTGTCCCGTTGTTGGCGATGCCCGCGAAGGCGACGGCCATGCTCAACGGGGCGATCTCGTTCGTGCCGATCACGGATGCCGCGCTTTGGCTCAGCGGTTCGCCGTCGGCGCGGTGCACTCCGAAGGCCTCGGCCATCTTCCGGATCCCGCAGAGGTCGAGCCGCTTGGCCATGGCGATGAACCCCGTATTGATCGACCCGATGGTGGCCTCCAGCGCGCTGTAGTTGCGACCGGATTCGTTGGCGTCGTTCTTGGGGCTCCAGCCCTCCGAATCGTAGTTCTGTGGGCCGAAACAACTGTCGTTGAAGGTTCCCCATTGTGATCTGGGGGCGGAGTCGACGCGCTCGTCCAGGGAATGCCCGGTGTTCAGCCAGTCCGCGAGGGTGAAGACCTTGTAGGTGGAGCCGGGCTGGAACCCGCGGGATCCCCCGGCGACGAAGTCGGTGTTGTAATTCACGCTGCTCCAGTTGCTTCCGGTGGCCTGCACCTCGGGGTCCTGGCTGTAGTCCTTGTTCTGCGTCATGGCGAGCACTCGTCCGGTGCCGACCTCGACGCTCGAGATGACACCGCCCACGTCCCAGCCGGCGCGGGTCTTCGGCACGTTCTCGTTCATCGTCGCGACAGCGGCGTTCTGAAGGTCGAGATCAAGGGTGGTGTACACGTCGAAGCCGCCCCGGCGGATGTTCTTGATCCGCGCATCCTCGTCGTCGCCGAAGACCGGGTCGTTCGCCAGGACGTGGATCACGTAGTCGCAGAAGTACGCGTTTGCCCCGGCCGTCTGGCATCCGGTGCTGGGCTCATGGATGGTCGGTTCGATGGGGGCCGCCATGGCCTCATCGAACTCGGCCTGGGTGATCTTGCCGTATCTGAGCATCTCGCCGAGGATGTAATCGCGGCGCTGCCGGTTGTCCAGGTAGCCATTGGCCACACCGTTGGTCTCGCTCGCCGGCCGGTCGAGCCTGAACTTGCCGGGATTGTTGACGATGGCCACGAGGCTGGCCGCCTGCGCCACCGTGAGGTCGGCAGCCGTGCTCCCGTAGTAGTAGGCGGCCGCGGCCTCGATGCCGTACACGCGGCCGCCGAAGCCGGCGATATTGAGGTACTGGCGCAGGATGTCGTTTTTTGCGTATTTCTTTTCCACGCCGATCGCCAGTCGCATCTCCTTGAGCTTGCGCGATGCCGTCGTCACCGTCGCCGCCGCGTAGCAGTCCGAGATCTCCTCCTCGGTGGGGAGCATCTCGCACTTCTGGACCAGCACGTTCTTGACGTATTGCTGGGTGATCGACGATCCGCCCTGCACGCTGCCCCGGAACGCCGTCGTCAACGCACCGCGCATGGTTCCCTGCAGGTCGACGCCGCCGTGGTCGTAGAAGCGTGGGTCTTCCCCGGCGATCGCGGCGTCCTTCACGTTCTGGCCGATGTCGTCCCAGCCGACCTCGACCCGGTTCTGGTCGTACAGGGTCGCGAGCAGGATCGGCGTTCCGTCCGGGCCGGTGGCATAGATGTTGCTGCGTTGGGCGAGCGGCTCGATCTCGAGGTAGTTCGGCAGGGTCTCGAAGACGTTGATCGTGCTGGTCGCCGCCACGCCGGTGAGTGCAACGACCGGTGTCAGGCTCACGGTGACCAACAGCCCGGCAATGGCGCTCGTCGCGACCAGACCGATCAGGCCACCGACCACACCGCCGAAGGACCGTGGTGGGGTCACCCCGGTTCCGTTCATCCCGTTTGTGCCGTTGCTCACCATTCCGTGCTCACCATGGTTCCGCCGTCCGCCCCTCCACCCACCGGGCACGCCCAATCGCGCCAGTAGTCATCCACTCAATGCCGCTCGGGAACGCTTCGCTAGGGGCTTGCCGAACCCCTCGAACAGGGGCAGTGCGCCGCTGGGCGCACGGCGCGGGTTTCGGGCGGCGTTAGAGTTGCGTGTCACGTTCTCTGGAGGAAAGATGGCCGGACCGGCAATGCCCAATGTGCCCAGCAGGCGCAACGTCAAGGTGCTCACGGATGCGATCATCGCCCTCGAATCCGGAACCGGCGTGTCCGCCATGTTCCTGACCAAGCGCTACGGCGCCTTCACGATCGACGGCACCGCTTTCATCTCCGCGTCGGTCAAGACGCTCACCGTCGGCGGCCGCTCCATCGAGCAGAACCTCAAGCCGCACAAGTCCCTGCAGGCACTGCGCACCCTTGAGCCGAGCGATGGTGAGACGGCGGATGAGGCGCCGGGCATCGAGCAGGACCTCACAGCACCCGCCGTGGCACACGGCGACCTCATCTCGGTGCTCTTCGTCGACCCGGCCTACGGTCCGTTCACCGTCACCGGGGTGGCTGTCGCGTCCACGGTGAGCGATGTGGTGCTCGTCGGTGGCTGGTTTGTGAGCCGGGCCGGTACCACGGCTCCCCGCGTCGTGAGTGTTGAGGTGTTGGCAGCCAGCGGCACCCACGAGTACCCGTTGCCGCCGCGCATCGTGAGTTGGGGCGAAGACACCGAAGGCGCGACCGAGTACTGAGCTCCAGAGCGAGCCAAACCCCTTAAACCCGAAACGACCCGGCAGCGAAAGCTGCCGGGTCGTTCGTGAAGCGGGTGCGACTACGCGCGAACGCCCGTGGCCGTGGTCTTCTTGGGCCAGGCCGGAGCGAGGGTCAGGATGGCCCAACCGAACAGGCCGGACAGGACGCCCATGCCGATGGCGAAGGCCGAGACACCGAACGACACCACGGAGGTGAAGAGCGAGGTACGCAGGAACGACGCGTTCATGACCGTCGCACGCAGCGGGTCTTCCTTGTCGAGTTCGGCGTAGGTCTTGCCCTCAGCCATGTCCAGCGCGTGGTGGTTGATGATGTCGGCCTGGGCGAATGCGGAGAACGGTCCGACGACCGGAGCGCCGGCGAGGAACGCGGCGTCTTCGGAGACGGTGATCTTCTCGGCGGAGAGCTGCGAGCTGACAACGCCCCAGACCACACCTCCACCGATGATCATGACGACGGCGCCGAGAATTCCGGCCCAGCCGATGAGCTTGAGGACCTTGACCTTGGTGGCTCCCAGGGTGGTGGCCGGAACGGTTGCTGTTGACACGATGTTGCCTTTCGTTGCGATTCTGAAGATACTCACAGTCTGGCAGCATCCGGTTTTCCCAGTCAGGGTACAAAGTCCCTGGCTTCAAATTCGTAACACTTAAGATGCTGATCAGCACGAAAAAAGGCCTTACACATTTATATGCGTAAGGCTGATATTCGTCGGTGTGTCAGATTTCTCGACTCCTAGAAGACCGTCAGTCCCCGGGCCTCGAACTGGCCGCGCACCCGGGTGAGCACGTCGTTCTCCGGCGGGTGGACGCCGTGCAGCGGGTACGGGATGCTCAGGCGGTCCCACTTGTCCTCGCCCATCTGGTGGAAGGGCAGGACCTCGACGCGCTGAACGTTGGGCCAGCTCGCGACGATGTCGACGACGGCTTCGACGTTGTCGACGGCGTCGGTGAGCCCGGGCACCAGCACGAAGCGCACCCAGACCGGGATGTTGCGCTCGGCGAGCCTGTCGCCGAAGGCGATCGTCGGTGCGAGTTCGCGGCCGGTGACCTTCTTGTAGGTGTCCGGCAGGCCCGACTTGACGTCGAGCAGCACCAGGTCGACATTGTCGAGGAGTTCGTCTGAGGCGCTCTTGCCGAGGTAGCCGGAGGTGTCCAGGGTGGTGTGCACGCCCAGGGCGTGTGCTTCCTTGAACATCCGCTTGACAAAAGCGGGCTGCATCAGCGGTTCGCCGCCGGAGATGGTGAGGCCACCGTTGGTGGCCTTGAAGACGCCCAGATAGCGGGTCATGCGGGCGACGAGGTCGTCGATGGGCGTGACCAGGCCGTCGCGCATCTTCCAGGTGTCCGGGTTGTGACAGTACTGGCAGCGCAGCAGGCAGCCGGAGAGGAACAGGGTCATGCGGGTGCCGGGGCCGTCAACGGCCGTCACGAGCTCCCAGGAGTGCACGCTCGCGACGGTGCCCTCGCGGATTGCCTTCATTTCGAGGGTGTGCAGTTCGGCCTTGCGGTCGGCGTCGTTCAGGGCACTGATGTCGTCGGAGACGGGTGCCGACAGGTCGACATGCGCAGCGTCTCCGGAAAGTTCTACTACAGGACAGGCAACGCTAGGGAAGCCGAGGTTGATTGCGGTCATGGTCTCGTCCTACCTAGCGTTGCCGGTCATCTGTAAGGGTGTTCTTTTAGTGCGAGTGGAACGTGCGGCTGATGACATCCATCTGCTGCTCGCGGGTGAGCCGGACGAAGTTCACCGCGTAGCCGGAGACGCGAATCGTCAGCTGCGGGTAGTTTTCCGGGTGCTCCATGGCGTCTTCGAGAGTCTCTTTGTTGAGCACGTTGACGTTGAGGTGGTATCCGCTGGCCGAGGTGAACGCGTCGAGCAGTCCGACCAGGCTGGTGACCTGCTCGTCCTTGGTGTGACCGAGGCCACTGGGAACGACGGTGTTGGTCAGCGAGATGCCGTCCTGCGCTTCACTGTACGGGAGCTTGGCGACACTGAGTGCCGACGCGAGCATGCCGTGGGTGTCGCGGCCGTTCATCGGGTTTGCACCCGGTGCGAACGGCTCACCCTTGCGACGGCCGTCCGGCGTGTTACCGGTGGCCTTGCCGTAGACCACGTTGGACGTGATCGTCAGGATCGACTGGGTGTGGATGGCGTCGCGGTAGGTCGGGTGCTTGCGGATCATCGTCATGAAGCGTTCCATGACGTCGATCGCGATGGCGTCGACCCTGTCGTCGTCGTTACCGAACGCGGGGAACTCGCCCTCGACGGTGTAATCGACAACCAGACCGGTCTCGTCGCGCACCGGGCGGACCGTGGCGTACTTGATGGCGGACAGCGAGTCAGCAACCACGCTCAGGCCGGCGATGCCGCAGGCCAGGGTGCGGATGATCTTCTGGTCGTGCAGAGCCATCTCGAGTCGCTCGTACGCGTACTTGTCGTGCATGTAGTGGATGCAGTTCAGCGCGGTGACGTAGGTCTCTGCAAGCCATTCGAGGGTCTCGAGGTAGGCCGGGAAGACGGTGTCGTAGTCGAGGACCTCGTCGGTGTTCGCTGCGGTGGCCGGTGCGATCTGCTTGCCGGACACCTCGTCGCGGCCGCCGTTGATGGAGTACAGCAGCGCCTTGACAGCGTTGACGCGGGCTCCGAAGAACTGCATCTGCTTGCCGACGCGCATCGGCGAGACGCAGCATGCGATCGCGGCGTCGTCACCCATCTCGTTGCGGATGAGGTCGTCGGACTCGTACTGGATGGCCGACGTGTCGATCGAGACCTGGGCGCAGAAGCGCTTGAAGCCCTCGGGCAGCTTGTCGCTCCACAGCACGGTAAGGTTCGGCTCGGGTGCGGGGCCCACGTTGTACAGGGTCTGCAGGAAGCGGAACGCGGTCTTGGTGACCAGCGGGCGACCGTCTTCACCGATGCCGGCGAGCGACTCGGTGACCCAGGTGGGGTCGCCGGCGAAGATGTCGTCGTACTCCGGGGTGCGGAGGAACCGGACGATGCGCAGCTTGATGACGAGGTCGTCGATGAGCTCCTGGGCGCCGGATTCGGTCAGGGTGCCGGCCTTGAGGTCGCGCTCGATGTAGGCGTCGAGGAAGGCCGCGTTGCGGCCGAACGACATTGCCGCACCGTTCTGCTCCTTGACCGCACCGAGGTACGCGAAGTACAGCCACTGAACGGCTTCCTTGGCGGTGGTGGCGGGCTTGGAGATGTCGGAGCCGTAGCTGGCTGCCATCTGTACGAGTTCCTTGAGGGCCCGGATCTGCTCCGAGTTCTCCTCGCGGGCACGGATGATGTCCTCGGTCGAGGGCTCCATGTCCAGCTCGGCGCGGTCGTTCTTCTTGCCGGCGATCAGCGCGTCGACACCGTAGAGGGCGACACGGCGGTAGTCACCGATGATGCGGCCGCGGCCGTAGGCATCCGGGAGTCCCGTGATCAGGTGGCTGCTGCGCGCACGACGCACGCCGGGAGGGTAGACGTCGAAGACCGCGGTGTTGTGGGTCTTGCGGTAGTCGGTGAAGATCGTCTCAAGCTCGGGCGACACGGGGTAGCCATAGGTCTCGAGGGAGGTGGCGACCATGCGCCATCCGCCGAACGGCATGATCGCACGCTTGAGCGGCGCATCCGTCTGGAGTCCGACGATGACCTCGTTGGCCTCGTCGATGTAGCCGGGCTTGTGCGCGGTGATGGACGACGGGGTCGTCGCGTCGATGTCGTAGACACCCTTTTCGCGCTCGACCGGGAACATCGCGGACAGTTTTGCCCAGATGCCGGTGGTGCGCTCGGTGGCGCCGGCGAGGAAGCTCGCGTCGCCGAGGTAGGGCGTGTAGTTGCGCTGGATGAAGTCGCGCAGGTTGATCGAGTCCTGCCACGGGCCGCTGACGAATTCGGCGGCGCCGGTTTCTGCAAGACCCTGCTGGTCGCTTCGGATGCCATCTGTGACGGTCATATGGTGTGCTCTCCTTGTAGGATCGAGGCTTTCCCGCTGACTGGGTGTTTATCCCACCGTGCGGGCCATGAGAGCAAGACCACGAGGTACCAGCTAGTGCCACGGTGCCGGTGATTCGCCCTCTATTGGGAACACTACCCTCCGAGTGGGGCCCTAAACCGGGACCTTGGTCCCGTATTCACCTCCAGTTGGGGGGTGTCAGCCCGGGGTTATCGAGCGCAGTTCGAACTCCCGAACCGGCCGGGCAGTGCTGGCCGCACAGGTGCTGAGCAGCGGCGCCGACAGGCTCTCGGCGAGCTTCACCGCGAGCCGTTCATCGCCGTGGTTGAAGCTCACGGTGTGCACTCCCCCCGATTCCGTCCAGGAGCTGTAGTCGAAGGCGTCGATGCGGTCGTCGCCCCGGTTCGCCCGCGCGAACGCGGCAGCCGCTTGCACCACATTGGGCAGCGAGCTGCGGCCCCGGAACCAGCGCGGTTCGATACGACCGTCGAGGTAGGCGTCGACGAGGTCCGGGGCTTCGGCGGCGGTCACCCGGCCGTAGTACAACCCGTGCGGGAACAGAATCAGGGTGGCCGCGAACCTGTCTCCGCCCAGGTGCGAGCATTCCCAGGTGGCGGCCGGGTAGGCCTGGGCGAGGGCGGTGACCACCGGCCGCCCCTTCACCGCGCAGCACTGGTCGTGCCGGGCATGGGTGCACACGCAGATGAGCGGCTCGGTCGACGGCGCGCCGGTCGCCCCGTCCAACGGCACCTGCAAGAGATCGGCGGGATCGGTCACCACCCCCCAGTGCACCCGTTCGTGTCCGACCCTGGCGTCAACGGCCGCCCACCGCCACTCGGTCTGGGCGCGGCGCTGGTGAGCGGTCCGGCCGGTTCGACGAATGGCCAGCGGGCGGATGCCCGCGGATTCGATGCGGGTCACCAGGGCCCGGGCGAGTGCGGGGTCCAGCGGCGACTGCAGGAACGCGTGCGCACCCCAGGCCCCGTCGATCTCGACGAGGAACCAGCGTTCGCCGTAGCCGGCAGTACCCGGTAGCGGATCGCCGCGCTCCAGCGACCGATCGCTGCACGGCAGCCAGCCCGGGGCGGAGGGGAGACTCATCGCACCACCAGGACACCCTCGCGCACCAGGCGTCGGGCCACCACGAGCGAGGACGCCGCATCCAGCCCGGCCAGTCCACCTGCTTGCAGGGGGTGTCCGGTGAGGATCTGGGCCAGGGCGTCGGCGGCCTCCGCCGGGAGCGTCACGGTCTTGTCCGGCAACACGAGAGAGACGTCACCGGGGTTCGGGCCCGCCCGGAACCGGGCACCGAGTCCCCGCCGCAGGCTCACCGTGGTGGCCTCGTGCAGTGCGGTGGCAGCCGCCGTGGTCGCCAAGGGGGCGATCGGCTCGGCCCGGGTGGAGGCCCGCAGGCGCCTGGCCAGTCGCCGGGACACCGCCTCGGCCGGGGCTGCATCCGCGCCGGTGAACCGGCCGAAGTCGTCGACGGTGTCGGCCAGCAGGGCGCCGACGGTTGCAGCATCCGTGAGGTCGATGCCCAGGGGAAGGGCGGCGCGCAGACTCTCGGCGGCCGCAGCGTGCGCGACGGCCTCGCGCAGCACATCGTGGCGGGTGAGGGCGGCGACGCCGATGGTGAGGTGGATCGAAGTGCCGCCCAGCGCAGTCGCCGAGTGGATCCAGCCTCGGGGCAGGTAGAGCACGTCGTTCGGCCTGAAGACCTCGTCGATGGCCGGCTCGTCCTCGGCCCGTCGCTCCACCGCACGGCGATGGTCGGTCCACGGCTGGTCGCGGAGTGGGCGCGGGTGCACCGGAGGATGGATGCGCCAGCGCTTCTCCCCCGCAATCTGGAGCACAAACACATCGTGCACGTCGTAGTGCGGGTCAAAGCCGCGCTCCGCGGCCGGGGTGACGTAGGCGTTCACCTGGACGGGGTGCCCGAGGTCTCTCGTGAGCTGCCGGGTGAATTCGGCCAGCGGCGGCCAGGTGCGATGCAGCCCCTGGAGCACCAGGGTGGCTCCGTCGGTGAACTCGTCGAGCACCTTGTCGGCGCTGACCTGGTCGGCGATCTCAGCGCCCAGGCCGCCTGGTGCGGTGTACCGGCCGGGGTCGAGCACGGTGCCCTGCCGCGCCATGCGCACAAACGGGGTGCGCAGACCACGGTGGGTGACCAGCTCGTCGACGGCGTCTGCGGTGAAGAGGTCATCGAACCTGCTCCGCAGGGCGGCCGCGCGGGTGAAGAGCGGCTGACGGTCCCAGTAGTCCGTGGCGAAGGCCTCCGGCGTGACCTCGAGCAAGCGCGTGAGCGCGGGACGATCGCTCGCCCCGCGCCCTTCGCTCGTCATCAGGCGGTTCCGTCGGCGCCGCCGTCGTGACCTTCTGGGTTGGCGCCGCCGTCTGCAACGCCCTCGCTCGAGGCGGAGCCGTCAGCGCCACCGTCGTGGCCCGCCGGGTTGGCGCCGCCGTCCGCGGTGCCCTCTCCGGCATCGGCGGTTCCGTCGGCACCGCCGTCGTGACCCGCCGGGTTGGCGCCGCCATCGGCCGTGCCTTCGTTCGCATCCGCGCCGGATGTGGTGATGTCGTCGTCATTGATGCCCACTGCATACCTCCGTAGCCGTAACCGGGCGCCGGCTGACGCCCAAGGCGATAGTACGTCGTGGGCCACCCCGATGGCAGGGCTCGCAACAAATCACCGTCGGTTGAGCCCGTCGAGCCTGGTGACCCAGAATCCGGACTCGGGCGCCCTCATGCCGCGGCTACTCGTCTTGCCGGCGGTATTTGGGGTCGTGGGCGCGGTGTTGGGGTGGTTTTCGCCAGGTGCCGGTGGGGTCGATCCAGTGCGGGGCTTTGACTTCGGCCATGCCCAGGACCATCCGGATTTTCCAGCCGCCGGCGTTGTCGATACCGTGGTGGTGGCGCCAACACAGCAGCACCCCGTTGCTCACGTTGGTGGGGCCGCCGTGCTGCCA